>CAZZIE010000015.1:0-45607 GCA_964654185.1 uncultured Spirochaetaceae bacterium
TCGCGCCCCGGAGGAGCGACTGCTGTCGGTGTGCGAACATCACGGTCTCGGCGTCGCCGCGTTCTCACCCCTGGCGGAGGGAGTCCTTACGGGCAAGTACCTGGACGGTAGCGCGCCGGAGGGTTCCCGTGGGAGCATTCCCAGGCTGAACGTCTTCATGCGGGACTACCTCGAGGACGAGCAAACGACCGCCCGGATGCGGCGCTTCGTCGAATTGGCGCGCAAAGCAGGCATTGCGCCTGCGCAACTCGCCCTCGCTTTCGTCCTGCGGCGCCGCGAGGTCGACACGGCCATTGTGGGAGCCCGCACCCCGGAGCAGTTGATCGAGAACGCCCGCACCGCCGGACTGAGGGTGCCGGTGGACGTCCTGGAGGCCGCGGACGAGGTTTTTCCGGCCGGGAGATGATCAGGCGTGGTGCGGTCTTCGCCGGCCTCGGCGGTTACCCCCGGCCGGGCGTCTCACATTGCCACTCTCCCGCACAATGCCTATTCTTTTGCCTGCACATGCGTAGATCAACGTCGCCCGGAGCCTCGCAGCCCACTGTCGGCCGCTTCCTCCTCAATCTTGCTCAGGTTCTGGCAGTGGTACTGGTACTCAACCTGATCCTCTCCGCTTACGCCTGGGCGCCCGGGCGGAATCTGCTTCGAGCGCTGATCATCCTGCCCGAGACGGCGGTGCTGGTCTGGGCGATCATCCTGGTGCAGTCTTTTGTTGAGAGCCGCAGGGTGCGTCGAATTGCCTATGGGGTGCTCGGCGCCGCCACCGGCATCATGGTGGGCTTCTCCGCGGCCGAGGGCTTCTTCCAGTACTACTACGCCCGGCACTTCCTGCCCAGGTCGGACATCGAGATGATCCGCGGCGCCATCTTCCTCTTCTTCGGCGACATCGGGGCGACGGCGGACGTTCTCACGCCAATCGCCCTCATTCTCATTTTCACCCTTCTCGCCGTGGTCGGGGTGGTCGCAGTCGGCGGCATCGGTGTGTTGCTGCACCGGGTGCGCGTGCGGCTCGTGGCGCCGGCGGTCGTCACCGTTGCCGCGGTGCTGACGCTGCTCGCCGCCGGAGTGCCCCCCTCACTCGCGGCAATGTCGTCCCTGTCGTGGTTCGACTCCGGCGAAGCGGCCTTCACCGAGGTCGCGCCGACAGCAACCGGCGCCGCCCGGACGGATTCTCCGCAGAGGCAGAACTACCGCTTTCCCGGTCTCCTGGATCGGGATATCTACTTCTTCGTCCTGGAGGCATACGGGTACGCGACGGTGCGCCACCCGGAGATCAGCAATGCGATCGAGGGTCCCCGGGCGGCTCTGGCCGAGGCGCTCGAAGAGAGCGGCTACGGCATTCGGACCGGCTACCTCGAGTCGCCCGTGGCGGGTGGATACTCCTGGCTCGCGGAGGCCACGCTGCTCACCGGTCAGGTGATCGACTCCCAGGAGAGATTCAAGCAACTATACGAGGTCGATCTCCCGACGCTCACCGGGATGCTCCAGGAAGGGGGCTACTACACCCTGACCATGCGGCCCGGTACGGTCCACAGCACCTGGCCGGAGGGGTGGGACTTCTACCGCTTTGAGGAAGCCTTTGTCGCCCACGACGGCGACTTCGGCTACGTTGGGCCCTGGTTCTCCTACGTTCCCATTACCGACCAGTACACCATCTGGACCGCCCACAACCGCATTCAGGAGCTCACTGCGCCCTCCGGCGGCGCCGCGGACAGGCCTCTCCTCGTGTACTACCAGCTCGTGAGCAGTCACACCCCGTTCAACAAGATCCCACCGATCATTGACGAGTGGAGCGATCTCGGCAACGGAGACATCTACAATCAGCGAGCCGATGAGATCCAGCGATTCGACAATACCTGGACCGGCGGCACCGAGCTCGTTGAAGGGTACATTGCCGCGGTCACCTACGTTCTCGAGGTGCTCACCGACTACGTGTCGCGGATCATGGATCACAGCAGGGATCCCATCATCATTGTCATGGGAGATCATCAGGCGCAGCCGCCGATTCGGGGGCCCGAGAACATCAAGTCGGTACCGATCCACGTGGCCTCCCGGGATGGCGCTATCCTGCAGGGCTTCGCCGAACGCGGCTTCGAGCCGGGAATGGTCGGCACTCAGGAGCCGCCGCACCGACACATGAGCGAGTTCTTCCCCATGTTCGCGGAGCTTGCCCGGAACTCCTCTGTCGCAATGCAGGAGATCGGGCAGTAGTACGGCGGCCCGCGGCATGGTGCTGCTTTTCTCCAGTGACCGTACGGCTTACCCTGTAGTAATCTGACGTAATCCTGACGGACCAACAGTAATGAGCTTCGAACGATCCTACAGCACATGGCGTTACCTGCACTCCGGAGTTGTGATTGCGCTTCTGCTCGCCGCAGAGGTGCCTGTTATGCGCGTCCCTGCCGCGACGCTGCTCGCGGCCTGGACCGCCGCAGCCTTTCTGGTGCTCTTCCTTGCAATCGGGCGGAGGCACCCGGACGGCAGCGGCCGAGCCCTGCCGAACATCCTGACGGGTATCCGGCTCCTCGGCGCGGTCGCGCTCCCCGTCGTGCTTGTCGTGAGCACGATTGACCCCGCCTTCGGGGGCCTGCTGCGCCGGGGAGGCGGGTATGTCCTGGTCGGTTTCCTGGCGGTGGTCGAGCTTACCGACTACTTCGACGGCTTGCTGGCCAGAAAATACGAGCATGGCGCCTTCGGTGCGGTATGGGACATGCAGACGGATGCGATCTTTGCCGCGGCCCTTACCGTGGTGGCCCGCCACGTCGTGGGAGTCGCCGCGTTCGTTCTGATCATCGGGCTTCTCCCCTACGTCTACTCTCTGGTCTGGCTGCCGTACTACGGGCGTATGCGTCGCGCTTCGGAGCAGGTAATGAACCGTCGCCTCGAGCCGCGCAAGAGCGGTGTCCAGCGCTGGTACGAGAAGACAACGACCGCCGTTCTCGTGGTGACGCTGATCATCGTACTCGCGCCGGCGCTCCCGCTCCTGCTTCGGGAGAGTGCTCTGGTAGTTGCGCTCGCCCTGCAGTTGTTCTCCTTCGGCTGGGATATCGCCGTGCAGTTCCAATCGATCCGTCGGCGAAGCGAGGTCGCATGAGCGCGCCGGTTGCGGAGGTCCGGCACGAGCGCCGCGACCTTGCGCTCCTGGTAACGGGCAACTTCGTGTCCACCTTCGGCAATGCCGTCTACATCCTGGCGGTGCTGCTCCTTCTGAAGAACCTGACCGACTCCGCGTTCATGCTCGGCATGTTCCAGTTTCTCGCGCTATCTCCGGCGTTCTTCCTGAGCCCCCTGACCGGAGCGCTCATTGATCGCGTTCCCCGTCGAAGCGTGATGATTCTCACGGACCTCTATCGCGGCGTGCTCATGATTGCGAGTGCCGCCGCTCTGACCATCCCGGCCTTCCGGGCACCCTGGTTCGTTCTTCCGGTAACCCTTCTCATGGGCATTGGTCACGCGCTCTTCGTGCCCGCGGCGCATGCAATTCTACCGGCCCTCGTGTCGGACCGGCGGCTCCAGACCGCGACAGGACTTCGGGCGGCGGGTAGTCAGATCGCCAATCTCGGGGGAAACGCTGCGGGGGGAGCTCTCTACGCTCTGGTGGGCGCACCGGTGCTCTTTCTGCTGAACGGCATTACCTTCGTGGCTTCGGCGGTGCAGGAGTTGTTCATCCGGGGTGGCCGTTCGGTGCCGCGGGACGGATCGGGCGGGCAGCCCTTCGCCAGTGCCGCGCGGGAGGGAGTGCGCGCCATTCTTCGCGACCGTGCCGTTCTTCCCCTCATGGCGTCGCAGGCGGGTCTCTTCGTCGTATCGCCGGTCCTCCTCCTGTCGCTCCCCTTCATTGTCATTGATGAGCTCGGAATGGGAGAGCGCGCCCTCGGCTACTTCTTCGCCCTTGCGATTGCCGGAGGCATCGGTGCCTTCGCACTTCTCCGGCGGCAGAGATCGGGCCTCACCGGGACGAGAAGGCGCGTGGCCGCGGCGTACGTCCTGCTTGGGGCCGCCTTCCTTGTCGTGGCCGTCGATACGTCGCCGGTGACTCTGATCGTTGCCGCTCTGGCTGCGGGAGCCGCGGCCGCCACGGTGTACCTCTCGGTTATCACGCATATTCAGCGGCGCACCCCAAGCCATCTCCACGGCCGCTACTTCGCCGCTCTCGAGGCGGCAAGCGCCCTGGTCGCCCCGGTAAGCTATCTTGCGGTGGGTGCCCTGCTGGAGGGACTCAACGGCGGCCGGTGGATTCTCTTTGCCGTGGCGGGAGCGGCAACAGTTCTGTGGGGTGTCGTGCTCACGCGGATCCGCGCAGACTGAGCTCACGCGGCTCGCGTGTCGATCCGATCGTTCGTCGGGCTGCGACGGAAGCGCAGCAGATGATCGCAAAAACTTCATGGAAATGCTTGCGTCAATGATGTGACTATAGTAATATGACCATAGTCAAAACCAGAAGAGCAGAAGTGGTTGACTGGGGGGCTGCTCTATGGAAATTGCAGCGGGGAAGTTCAAGGCTCAGTGTCTGAGTCTGATGGATCACGTCCACGACAGCCATGAACGGGTGGTCATAACCAAGCACGGCCGCCCGGTTGCACAAATGGTTGCCGTGGGGGAGGAGAAAGCCGCCCCGCTGTTTGGCAGGCTCGAGGGGCTTCTCACTATTGAGGGAGACATCGTGGAGCCGTCGGGTTTGAGCTCACCAGGTGACGCAGACGGATAACCGGCGGCTCCTCCTCGACACTCACGTCTTCGTGTGGCTGATGAACGGCGACCCCCGGCTGTCGGACCCCACGCTCCGCGGTGCCATTGAAGAAGCCGCTCACCACACGGAGCTCCTCCTCTCAGTTGTTTCACTTTGGGAAATAGGACGATGGGTACGGACAGGCCGCCTCCGCGCGCCCATTCCCATTGCCGAATGGACCGCCCGCGCCCTCGATGCGGCGGGACTCGTGGTCGCCCCCCTGGACCCCGACATTGCCCTCGAGGCCGGTAACCTCCCGGGTACTCCCCCGGAGGATCTTGCAGATCAGCTCATCATTGCAACGGCCCGCGCCCGGGATGCGACCGTCGTCACGGCGGATCCCGCCATGGCCGACTACGGGGCCGCCGGTCACATGCGAGCGCACGCCGTGAGTGCCTGAGCACGGCGCCTCGGTCTACCCGTGCTCCTTCTTGATCCGGTCGGTTACCACCCGGCCCGAGATGGTGCTCATGGTGGTGCCGGTGCCGGGGACGGTGAACTGGCCGGCGTAGTAGAGGTTGTCCAGCTTCTTCGACTTGTTGGAGGGGCGGAAGTAGGCGGTCTGGAAGAGGGTCTGCCCCAGGCCGAAAGCGTTGCCCTTGTAGGCGTTGTAGTCGCGGCGGAAGTCCTCCACGGAGTAGTCGCGGTAGGCGACCACGGAGTCCCGGATGGACATGCCCGTGTGGGCTTCCATGCGGTCCATGACGTTGTCGAAGTAGCGTTTGCGCAGGAGCTCGCTCGCCTCCAGGCCCGGCGCGGCCGGCACCAGAATGAAGAGCGCCTCTCCACCTTCCGGAGCGACATTCGGGTCGGTCTTGGAGGGAATGTGGATGTAGAAGAGGGGATCGTCGATCCACCGCGGCTTCTCGTAGACCGCGGAGAAGTGGTCGTCCCAGTCCGCATCGAAGAAGAAGGTGTGGTGAGCGAGCCCATCCAGCTTTCTGTTGAGGCCGATGTAATAGTTCACCACCGCCGGTGCGAGATTCGCTCTGTCCCAGCGCCGCGCCGGAATGGAGCGGGCGCTCTCCGGGAGGAGCTCCAGTTCCACGTGGGGATAGTCCGCATTCGCCACCACAACATCCGGGGCGAGCTCGTCGGTGTCGCAGCCGTCGCGCACCTGCACCCGGGTTACCCGCCCATTGTCCGTCACCAGCCCGGTCACCTCGCAGTTGAAGAGGAATTTCACGCCAAGGTCGGCGCAGACCGTATGCATCGCGTCAGCAACTCCTGAGAATCCGCCGTCGGGATACCACGTGCCCAGGTTGAAGTCGATGTGGTTCATGAGGGTGTACATGGCGGGGGTGTTCCTGGCGCTGGAGCCCAGGAAGACTACCGGGAACTCCAGGATCTTCTGGAGCTCCGGGTGGGTGATGTACCGGCGGATCATGCTGCGGTAGTTCTTCAGGACGTTGAGGGTGCCGAGGTTGCGGATGGAGGTCCAGTTCACGAAGTCGAAGATGGAGTAGAAGTTCTTGTAGATGAAGTTGTTCATTGCAAGGTCGTACTTCGCCTTGCTCTGATCCAGGAAGGCGCGGAGCTGTTTGCCCGCGCCGGGCTCCACCCTCTCGAATACCTCGGCGGCGCCGTCCACGTTCGCCGGCACGTCCAGGCGCCGGCGCTCATTCGGGTTGCGGGAATCCCCGTAGAAGACGGTGTAGCTCGGGTCGACCCGGGTGAGGCCGAAGAGCTTGCTCCGATCGAAGCCCAGATCGCTGAACCACCGATCGTGCTCCTCCGGCATCCAGTACCAGCTCGGCCCCATGTCGAAGCGGTAGCCGTCCAGCTCCATTGCCTGGGCGCGCCCGCCGGGCCAGCCGTTCTTCTCAATGACGGTAACTTCGTAGCCTTCCTTCGCAAGGTAGGCTGCCGCCGACAATCCGCCGAAACCGGCGCCGATCACGAGAACTGATTTGCCTGACATGCGTTAGAAGATAGCGTGGCCGTACGAGGTGTGAAAAGAAGAATGTCGGTAAGGATTGGGAAGTGGCCCGAACCTTGGGGAAACCTGCGGCCCGGGACGCGCACCGCCCGGATGCCCGCCGCCTACATCCGTCCCGCCTCAATGATGCGCTGGAGGAACTGCCGCGTCCGGGGATGCTCCGGATCGGAGAAGAGCTTCTCCGGAGGCGCCTCCTCACAGATGGTGCCCTCATCCAGGAAGCAGACGTTGTCGGCAATGTCCCGGGCAAACCCCATCTCGTGGGTGACCACGATCATCGTCATGCCCTGATCCTTCAGGTCCTTGATAACCTGCAGCACCCCGCCGATGAGCTCCGGATCGAGCGCCGCGGTGATCTCGTCGAGGAGGAGCACGTCCGGGTTCGTTGCCATGGCGCGGATGATCGCTACGCGCTGCTGCTGTCCCCCTGAGAGCTGCTCCGGATAGGACTTTGCGAAGTCCTCGAGCCCGAAGAGCGACAGAAGCTCATGCGCTTTGGCTTCGCTCTCCGCTCTCGACACACCATGAACGCGTCGCGGCGCCAGGGTGATGTTGTTCAGCACGCTCATGTGGGGGAAGAGATTGTAGGCCTGGAAAACGATGCCAACGCGCTTATGCAGCCCGTTCTTCCCGAATGAAGGATCGTGGATCGGCACGTTATCCAGGTAGATCTGTCCCGCCTCGAACTCGACGAGGTCGCTCACGCAGCGAAGGAGGGTCGACTTCCCGGAGCCGGAGGCGCCGATCAGGCACACCACCTCATGGGGATGGACCTTCACGCTCACATCGTTGAGCACCATCTTGTCGCCGAAGTACTTCGTCAGGTTCTCAATGCGGACGCGCTCGCCTGAGGGGCGGCGGGTCGCGTCGCGGTCGGACGTCGACATTGTGGTGGTGCCGGAATTGTTGGTCGTCTCTGAGTGGTCGCTCATAACGTCTCCCGGGCTCACAGTGTCTTCTGGAGGCGGCGCTCCCGGTCCTTCCGGGTCACATAGTCGGTGAAGCGCGCCATGGGAATGGTTGCCAGGAGGAAGAGGAAGGCCGCGGCAATGAGGGACGAGTAGTTGAAGGTGCGCGCCGTGTAGATCTGCGCCTCACGGACGGCGTCACGTACTCCAATCACACTCAGAAGCGCCACGTCCTTCTGCAGTGCAACCGCCAGGTTGAGCAGGGAAGGCACGACGTTTCTGATTGCCTGGGGAACGATGGCAAAGCGCAGGGTCTGCCACTGGCTGAGGCCCAACGCCTTCGCGGCGGCGCGCTGTCCGTCGTGGACCGCCTCCATGCCGGAGCGGTACACCTCCGCAGCGTAGGCGGAGTAGGTGAGCACCAGGGCAACCCCGCCCCAGAAGAGGCTGCTCTGGGGCAGGCCCGGAAGCTGCAGCGCCGGGACGCCGAAGCCGAAGAGCAGGACCATGAGCAGCGACGGCAGACCTCTGAGCAGGTCAATGTAGACGACGGTAAATGCTCGAAGCGGGGTGAACCACGGGCCGTGGAGGGAGCGGAGGATCGCCAGCGTGAGGGCCCACACGGCGATCGCCACCAGGGAGACCGCCCAGACCGACATGTTGATGGCAAAGCCTCCCAGAACATCCGGGAACACCTCAACAATGGCATCGAGATCGAAGAACTGTCGTTTGATGCGCGGCCACTGCTCCGCGGAGGTTACGAGCTCCCGGAGCACCACAATGACGACAATGACGCTGCCGACGCTGATGATGCCCGGGAGGTACCTGTCACGTGCGCGGAGCGTGCGCCCCACCGGGCGGGCACGGCGGCCCGGTCTGGCCGGGCCGGCCGCATTGGTGGGGCCGCGACGCTCGGAGCTCAACCGGTGATCTCCTGAATGTCCTCATCGCCGACGAGGTACTCCCGGCGCAACTCCTCGACCACACCGTCGTCAATGATCGCGCGCAGGGCATCGTTGACCCAGGGAACCAGAGGGCTGCCCTTCTCGAAGACCAGGCCGTGCCCCTTGTCGTTCGGGTCCGCCGGCAGGGTTGCGACGATCTGCGCTTCGGGAACCTGTACCGCCGTGGCGTAGAGCGCCGTCGGGACCGACTGCGTCGTCGCATCGATCTGGCCGCCGAGGAGCGACTGGAAGGTGCCGACCTGATCGTCGAAGACGGCGACGTTGTCGGCGCCGATCCGGTTCTCAATGTAGTCCAGATCGGTGGTGCCGATGGTGGCGCCCCACTTCGCCTCGCGGAGCTCAGCCATGGAGGTTGCATCTGCAACGGGGCTGTCACTCAGGGCGACGATGGCCTTCTTGGGCTGGTAGTAGACAATGGAGAAGTCCACGAACTCCCGGCGCTCCTCGGTAACGGAGTACTGCTGGATGACGAAGTCGTAGGGCTTGTTGCCGGGAGCAATGCCCTGGTCGAAGGTGGTGGTCACCCAGACCACATCGTCGCGGTCGAAGCCCATCTCTTCAGCCAGCGCGTAGACCAGGCCGTTCTCGAAGCCCTCGCCGCTTGCCGGATCGTCGTTCAGCATCCACGGCGGATAGACCGGATCACCGGTGGCTACGGTCAGCTTGCCGGGCTGATGCAGGCGCGGATCCTCGGGCGTCCGCTCCAGGTCTGCGGTGTCTTCGCCTCCCTCGGCGCCGGACGCTTCCGACTGTCCGGCGGCAAAGACGGCGAAGGTGAAGCCGACGACCATGATCAGCACCAACGTAAGAACACGTCGAATCATGATATCCCCCTTTTCTTCCCGACCGCGGGGGCGGAACGGGAACGTGGTCCTTCCGGACCGATGAGTTAGAACGACGTGAGGGTAGATTGGTTACTGCGCCGTGGTCAAGGATGTCGGCGCATGGCCGCCGGTTCCCGCTGCGGCGCACCGGGCGCGCCCGACCTAGATCGACGAATCCGCCGATGCCGACTCCGGTGTCGCGCTCGGCTCGGGAGCATCGGCACCTGGTGCTCTTGTCTTGAAGCCCAGTTGCAGCCCGTAGTACCAGGGCCAGAGCAGGTCGGCGCCGTTGGTCGGCTCGGTCTGGTCGGGAGTGATGTAGGCGCCCAGCTTGAGGACGAAGCGGCCGTCGAAGCCGAGGCCGAGCCCCACGATGGGTGCGAGCTGGTTGGATGCCGTGACGTAGGCGGCTCCGCCGTTGGCGTAGATGGTGAACCAGTCGACCGGGTGCCAGCCGGCGGTCAGCCGCGCCTGCAGGAGTGCGTCGAACTGCGGGTAGACATTGATGTCACTGCCCACCGTTGCGGACACCTGCAGCCACTCCTGTACGGAGAGGAGGCGCTTTGTTACGTAGAGCTCGGGACCCTGAAGGGAGTCACTCGAATCGTCGCCATCCTGCTGGTCTCCGACGAACCCGTGAACTCCCCAGCCGGCGGTGGCTTCCCAGCCTCCTTCAAAGCCGCGGCTGACGGCGGCCTGGCCCGGTACCGGGACCCAGAGAAACATGACCGAATCCGTGGTGAAGCGGGTTTGCCCCGGTTCGAGGACCTCGCCGGTGTCGAAGGCGCGAGAGCTGGTGCGGATGGTTCCGCAGCTCCCCAGGAGGAGCGTACCGGCAGCGACCGCCAGCATTGCAAGGCCGAAGCGAGCGGCTGCCCCAGAGCGAAACCGTGCGTCCTGTCTCTGATGTACCTTCATGAGTTCCTCCTGTCTTGAATTCTACCACGCTGGTGCCCCTTGCGTCGCTCGTTGCCCTTTCGAAGCCTCTTTGATACCTTCAGACGAATACGAAGCATTGCGTACGCGGTATCTCTCCCGGAGGCGTTGCGAGGCGTCAGGGGAGAGTCGTCGGGGAGGTCCTTTTGTACAAGCCAGTTGACCCGAAGGTCAGCTTTCCAGAGCTGGAGGAGGAGATCCTGCACTTCTGGGAAGAGAACGACATCTTTCAGAAGAGTATCGATCACCGCGACGGTGGGCAGGAGTACGTCTTCTACGACGGCCCGCCCTTCGCGACAGGGCTGCCGCACTTCGGCCACTTTGTCCCCGGGACCATCAAGGACATCATCCCCCGTTTCCAGACCATGCGCGGCAAGAAGGTGTACCGCCGTTTCGGCTGGGACACCCACGGCCTTCCCGTCGAGTACGAGATGGAGAAGGAGCTCGGCATCTCCGGGGCCGCGGAGATCCAGGAGTACGGTGTCGGCAAGTTCAATGAGGCGTGCCGCTCCGTCGTATTGCGCTACGTGAACGAGTGGGAAGAGGTCGTCACCCGCATGGGCCGCTGGGTGGACTTCGAGCACGACTACAAGACCATGGAACCCGACTACATGGAGACCATCTGGTGGGTCGTGAGACAGCTCTGGGACAAGGGGCTCATCTACCAGGGCTACTATATTCTGCCCTACGATCCCGCTCTGGCCACACCGCTCTCCAACTTCGAGGTCAATCTCGGCGGCTACAAAGAGGTGGATGATCCCGCCATTACCGTCGCCTTCACTCTGGAGGACCCCACGGCGGTCGGTGCGGATGCGGGGGATCGCGTCCACATCCTGGCGTGGACCACTACACCCTGGACGCTGCCCTCCAACCTCGGCCTTGCCGTCGGTCCTGAGGTTACCTACGTGCGCGTACAGGACGGGGAGGAGCAGTACATTCTTGCCAAGGCGCGCCTGGAGCACTACTACCGCTCCCCGGAGGAGTACACAATCCTTCAGGAGTACACGGGCAGCGACCTCGGCGGCGTCTCCTATGAGCCGCTCTTTCCCTACTTCGCATCCGCGAAGGAAGAGGGCGCATTCGTTACCCGGGTTGCCGAGTTCGCAACCGCCGACGAAGGTACCGGCATTGTCCACGTGGCTCCCGGCTTCGGCGAGGACGACTACAACCTCTTCAAGGACAGCGAGGTCACAACGGTCGTCCCCATTGATGCGGACTGCAAGTTCACCTCCGAGGTCTCCGACTACCAGGGTCTTTTCGTGAAGGACGCCGATCCGCAGATCATCAAGGATCTCAAGGCAAAGGGAAAGCTCGTCAAGCGCGACACCTACCGCCACTCCTATCCCTTCAGCTACCGCAGCAAGATGCCCCTGATCTATCGGGCGGTCTCCTCGTGGTTCGTCGACGTCCCGCGGATCAAGCAGACCATGCTGGACGCCAACAACACGATCAACTGGGTGCCCTCCCACCTGCAGCAGGGTCGCTTCGGCAAGTGGCTCGAAGGCGCCAAGGACTGGGCGATCTCGCGCAACCGCTTCTGGGGCAACCCCCTTCCCATCTGGAAGAGCGACGGCAGCGACTACATGGAGTGCATCGGCAGTCGCGCCGAGCTGGAAGAGAAGTCCGGTGTCAAGGTCGAGGACCTGCACAAGCACTACGTTGATGAGATCACCTGGCCCGCCCCGGACGGCTCCGGGACCATGCGGCGCGTTCCCGAGGTCCTGGACTGCTGGTTCGAGTCCGGCGCCATGCCCTACGGCCAGAACCACTACCCCTTCGAGAACAAGGAGTTCTTCGAGCGCAACTTCCCGGCGGACTTCATCTGCGAGGGGCTCGATCAGACGCGCGGCTGGTTCTACACCCTGACCGTGCTGGGCGCCGCCCTCTTCGGCACCGCCGCCTTCAAGAACTGCGTCGTCAACGGCCTGGTCCTTGCCGAAGACGGCAAGAAGATGAGCAAGAGCGAGCGCAACTACACCGATCCCGTCGAGGTCATCAACACCTTCGGGGCGGACGCGCTGCGCCTCTTTCTCATGAACTCCGCGGTGGTACGGGGGGAGGACCTCAAGTACTCCGACGACGGCGTCCGGGACGTCCTCAAGACCGTCATCATTCCACTGTGGAACTCCTACAGCTTCTTCGTCACCTACGCCAACATCGACCAGGTGAAGCCGACCGGCGACATCTCCGACGTAGACAATCCCCTGGATCAGTGGATTCTCTCGGAAACCGAGCGACTTGTGGCGGACGTCACAAGCAACCTGGAGGCGTACGACCTGCAGCGAGCCATCGAGCCCATCGTCGTCTTCATCGACAACCTCAATAACTGGTACATCAGACGCAGTCGCCGACGCTTCTGGAGAAGCGAGAACGATGCCGACAAGGCCCAGGCGTACGAGACGCTCTACTCCGTGCTCATGCAGCTGGTGAAGGTCGCCGCGCCGATCATCCCCTTCATCACCGAGGCGATCTACCGGAACCTCCGCACGGCGGCCATGCCGGAGTCGGTCCATCTCTGCGACTACCCCGTCGCCGACGAGTCGCGCCGCGACTACGAGCTCGAGCAGAAGATGGCGCTCACCCAGCAGACCGTCAGCATGGGGCGCGCCCTTCGGAACATGCACAACCTCAAGATCCGGCAGCCCCTGAAGGCGATCCACCTGGTCACCCGGGATCCCGACGAGAAGCGAATTCTCCGGGAGATGGAGGACATCATCCGGGAGGAGCTCAACGTCAAAGAGGCGATCTTCCGGGAGAATGAGGAAGATCTGGTCGAGTACGAGGCCAAGCCCAACTACCGCGCTCTCGGCAAGGAGCTCGGCAAAGACATGAAGCCCGCCGCCGAGAAGATTCAGGCGCTCTCGAGCCACGAGATCCAGAGTCTGCTGGAAGGAACGGTCCTCAATATCGATCTTGGTGAGCGGAACATCGACATCACCGAGGAGAGCGTGGTGATCCATCGCCACGAGAAGGAGAACCTCCGCGTCCTCAACGAAGGCTCTCTCACCGTTGCCCTGGATCCGGAGGTCACCGAAGAGCTCCGCAACGAGGGACTCGTGCGCGATGTGATCCGCGCGGTCCAGAACCTCCGCAAGGAGAGCGGCCTCGAGGTCACCGATCGCATCACCCTCTACATTGAGGCCGAGGACGGGGTTCGTAACGCCGTGGAGGACTTCCAGGACTACCTCATGAACGAGACCCTTGCCACGGACCTGAAGTGGGAGCGCAAGGCGGACGCGCGCCCCATTGAGGTAGGGGACGAGACCATCCACATCGGGCTGGACAAGAGCTGATACGTTAGGACCATTGACGGCGCGTCGGCATCGCCTTAGGCTGATAAAGAGATTTGAGATTTACCCGGCAGGCGCGGATGTGACCTCGGATACGTATCAATTCATCGTCGACCAGTCTCAGGACTTCATCACGCTCATCAACCGTGACTACGTCTACGAGATCGTGAACCACACCTATGCACGCGGCATGGGACTGCGCAAGGAGGATGTTCTCGGCAAGTCCGTTGCGGAAGTGTGGGGGCGTGAGAAGTTCGACCACACCATCAAGGGATACCTGGATCGCTGTCTCGCCGGGGAAGAGGTGCACTACATTGAGCGCTTCGAGTTCGGAGAGCTCGAGAAGAACATGCACGTCTCGTACTACCCGTACCCGCCGGGGTCGCTCGATCCTACACACGTCCTGGTCTTCTCCCACGACGTGACGCGCCTGAGCGAGGTCGAGAACAAGCTCGCCGCCGTCGAGTACCGCGACCCCCTGACGGGGCTGTACAATCGCCGCAGCCTCAGCGCCATGCTGGCCCGGGAGATCGGGCGCGCACGGCGGGAGACCGGGCCGGGGCATCTACGGGGTGTCCTCTTCATACATCTGCGCAACTTCAAGCACATCAACCAGACCCTTGGCCACCAGATCGGCGACCTCCTTCTGGAGAACACCGGGCTGCGCGTCAAGGAGAGCGTGCGCGAGAGCGACCTGGTCTTCCGCTTCGAAGGAAGCAACCTCGTGGTTCTGCTCACCAGCATGGCCCAGAGCCTCGACGCTGCCGTGGTTGCCCGGAAGATTCACGACGCAGTCACGGTTCCCTATCGTCACCGCGATCAGGACATCAGCATTGCCTGTCACATCGGCGTCTCCATCTATCCCCAGGACGGTGAGGACGGCGAAGTTCTCGTGCAGCGGGCAAACTCCGCCGTCATTGAAGGGGAGAACCTGAACGAGCCCTTCCTCCTCTACGACCACGATCTCCACGAGCGGGCGGTTCGCCGCATGGAGTTGCGTACCGAGATCGCCCGCGCCGTCGGGGAGCAGCAGTTCCTCCTCCACTTCCAGCCTATCGTCACCATTGACGGGGCCGTAATCGGTGCGGAGGCGCTTGTGCGGTGGAACCACCCGACCAGAGGCATGGTTTCCCCGGGCGAGTTCATTGCCGTCGCCGAGGAGAGCGGTTCGATCTCCGCCATTGACAAGTGGGCCCTCTACGCGGTGGCGGCGCGCCTGGCTGAGTGGTACCCGCGGTACGGCATCTTCTGCAGCGTCAATTTGAGCGCCGCCGAGTTCAACGACGAGTACCTGGTCGAGGTGGTGAAGGGCGCACTGGAAGCCGAGGGTGTGCCGCCTGAGGCGTTGCGGTTGGAGCTCACCGAGAGTCGCTGCATGGATGACCCGGACGCGGCGGTGCGCCGAATCCGGCAGGTCAGGGACTACGGTGTTGATGTCTGGATCGATGATTTCGGCACAGGCCAATCATCTCTGGGCTACCTCAAACAGCTGCCGGTTCCCGTCATCAAGATCGACAAGACCTTCGCCGACGACCTGGCTGAAGGGCAGGATGAGGAAGACTACCTCGCCAGCATTGTCGCGGGCATTCGCGCCCGGGGCAGAGAGGTCGTCGTCGAGGGCGTGACGAGCGCCGCCCAGGTCGAGGTGCTCAAGCGCATCGGCTGCGCCTACGCTCAGGGCTACTACTTCAGCAGGCCCGTGCCCGCGGAGGAGCTTGAAGCGCTTCTGGAGGGTGCCGATCGCGCCGAGGAAGCTGCGTCGGAGTAGGCGCAGGGTTTTACCGGCGGTGGCGTACGGCGGGCACCAGACGCAACAGCGGGAGCGTCGCGACCAGGCCCGCCGCGAGAATCATCACGACCGCATCATAGCTCGAAAGCTCCACGGCACCGATGACAATGCGTGCGGGCAGGCCTTGTCCGCTCAGGAGCACCGACGTCAGCATTCTGCCGGCTGCACGCCCGCCGATGAAGGCAAAGCCCGAGAAGGAGAGGGCGAGGGCCTTGCTCTCGAGATGGACCAGGCTGAAGTCCTCCGCCGTCTTCGCCACCGAGAAGGAGGCAATGGAGAGCCCTAACAGGAAGTGCAGGGGGCGGTAGAGGGCCATGACGGGAAACCCCGGCATGAGCGCCCGGGACGCAAAGGCGGTCAGAACGACGGCAATGCTCAGGTGCGTTCCAATGAAGAGCGATCGCCTCCCAATGCGATCCACCAGCAAGGCTCCCAGGATGAAGCCGGCGATATTGCCGACCAGTCCGTAGTTTGCCAGTGCAACGACGGTCCCATCCGCCAGACCCAGAGCCTCGCGTTCCAGCAGCGCAAGGACCTGGATGGCCGCGCCGGTGAAGGTGAACCGCGCGGCAATATAGACGAGATAGCGTCGGAAGCCGGGGAGTCCTCTCACCGCGGCAAGCGCCTGTCTGAGCTGTGGACGCCGCGCCGTTTCCGCCTCCAGGTCCGGGAGGCGCCGGTAGAGGATGGCGCGCCCGAGCGCCCCGATGCCGACCCCCAGAAAGACCAGCTGGTACATCCAGACCGTGGGGAATCGATTCAACAGGATCGATGCTGCCGCTGCGAAGCCAATGCCCACCGCCTGCCAGGAGACGCGGAGGGCGCCGAAGAAGACGCCTCTACGGGGTGCCGGGATCAGCGGGTGCAACACGGAGAACCACCCGGCGCCGAAGAACGCCTCCGACAGGGCAAAGAGGATGAGCGCTCCGATTGCGGCAGCCTGCACCACTTCCCGGGGGAGCGATCCCGCGCCGGCAAGGAGCAGCAGAGAGGCCGTACCGAGCAGCGTGCCCGCGCTGCCGATGCGCTTTCGCCCCAGCCGATCGGCGAGATGCGAGAGGGGGATGCGCGCCGTTGCCACGGTAATGGAGAAGATGCTCAGCAGGGCCAGGGTGCCGCCCGCGGGCACGCCGAGGCGCCGGAGGTACAGGACGAGCAATCCGTTCTGCTCAATGGTCTGGACGCCCAGGAGGCCGAAGACCTGGCAGAGCACGGCAATCGTCATTGCCCGATACCGCACCGGCTGGTCTCCAGGTGCCGGCTGTTCCGCCCTCTTCACGCTCACCCGTCCAGAGTGCCGGAAAGGCACGACGCTGTCGAGCGTCGCCCCCCGGTGTCGCTGGACGCCGGTTGCCCGGGACGTGTACTCTCCTTGCCATGACACGACGCGCGCTCATCCAGGGGCTCTTCGGTGTGGCCCTCGCCGCGACCATGATTGGTTGTCAGATTGCGCCGGCACCACGGGATGCATCTCTCTGGGATCTGCTTCCTGCGGGATACCAGGGATACGGCTCTTTCGAGGTCGCCCGCACGCGAAGCCTGGTCGACGGTATCATGGCGGACTGGTTTCCGAATGAAGATGAACGCAGCGCCATCATGGACCGGGTGGACCGCGTTGCCGTCGCCCTTCCGCTCCTTCCGGGAGAGGAGAACGCCGTTGCAGAGGGTCAGGCGCCAATTGCCGCGGTCACCGGGGACCTGCCGGCGCTCTTCGTGAACGCTGCGCTCAGAGGTCGCGACGGGTGGACTCGAGTCCGCGCAGAGGTCGCGGGGCAGACCTTTCGCTACTGGGAGCACGCCACACACCCTCTGGAGCTTGCAGTAATCGGCGGAGGCCGTCTGATCATCTCCCAGGGCGGCATCCACGCCGCCTTTGCGGTCCTGGCCGGAGAGGCCACCGCGGCCACGCTTCCCACAGAGTCGCGTCTCCGGATTGCAGAGGCGGCGGGAGGTCTCTATCTGCGCGAGCCCAACCTGGAGCTGCCCGACTGGGTGCCGGCACGGCAGGCACGCCTGCCCATAACGGAGATGACCGTGGGGGCAAACCCGCTCTCCGCCGGACCCCTGTGGAATCTCTCGGGAAACGTTGTGGTCGACGGCGAGCTCAACGCCCGCATCTTCACCACTCTGGTGCGCTTCCTGGCGCGGCGCAGCCGTGTGGATGCCGACCAGGATCAAGGCTCCAATCGGGACTCCGGAGATATGCTCCCGAGCCTGTCGGTTGACCGGGATGGGATGGTGATCGAGGTGCGAGGCTTCGTGGTTCCCGAGACGACTCTGGAGGAGAACCTCCTTAACGCCTTGCGCCTTCTCGGGTATAGTTGACCGCCGGGACCATCATGCACACAGCCGTCGTTGATTACGAGGGGGGAAACCTCCGCAGCGTTGAAACAGCACTGCGCGCCATTGGAGCAGACTTCGAGATAACCAGTGAGCCCGGGCGCGTCCTCGGTGCCGACAAGGTCATCTTCCCGGGCGTCGGGGACGCCAGGGCGGCCATGGAGGTCCTCAATCGGAGCGGCCTTTCGGATGCCCTGCGCGACTTCTTTGCTACCGGCAAACCGATGCTCGGGATCTGCGTGGGCAGTCAGATCGTCCTGGATGCGTCCGAGGAGCGCGATGCCGTGGGCCTTGGCATCGTCCCTGGAACGGCGAAGCGCTTTCCCCACCGCCCCGGCCTCAAGGTGCCCCACATGGGCTGGAACGAGGTGACCTGCACCGAAGGGAGCTCTCTCTTCGCGGGGATCCCCCAGAGCAGCGCATTCTACTTCGTCCACTCCTACTATCCGGACCCCACGGACCGCAACAGCTGGATCGGGTGGACCGACTACGGAGTGCTTTTCTGCGCGGCCCTCTCCTGGCAGAACCTCTGGGCTACGCAGTTCCACCCGGAGAAGTCGGGCAGACATGGATTGCAGTTGCTTTCCAACTTCATGAAGCTTTGAGCGACGGGCCCGTGGCCCGGCCGGCGCCGCATGCGCCGGGCAACGCAGCCCGACCGCCGCTTGTTACGAGATGAGACCATGCTGAAGAAACGAGTAATTGTCTGCCTGGATGTGCGCGACGGAAAGACGACGAAGGGCGTGAAGTTCCAGGGCAATGTCGACATTGGCGATCCCGTCGAGATGGCCCGGAACTACTACGAGCAGGGCGTCGACGAGCTGGTCTTCTACGACATCACCGCCAGCGCCGAACGGCGCGGCATCATGATCGACGTCGTTGCCCGCGTAGCCGAACAGATATTCATTCCCTTCGCCGTCGGCGGCGGCATCGGCACCAGGGAGGACATCCGGCAGGTCCTCCTTGCCGGCGCGGAGAAGGTGAGCGTCAACAGCCAGGCGGTGCGCAACCCGGAGATCATCACCGCCGGGGCGGAGCTCTACGGGAATCAGTGCATCGTCCTGGGTATGGACGCCAAAGCGGACGTCGAGATGCCCTCGGGCTATCGCGTCGTCATCAACGGCGGGCGCACCTCCACAGATCTTGACGCTCTGGAGTGGGCGCAGGAGGCGGAGTCGCGCGGGGCCGGCGAAATTGTCCTCAATTCTATCGATGCCGACGGCACCCGGGACGGCTATGAGCTCACCCTCACGCGGATGATCTCCGAGAACGTGACCGTTCCCGTGGTCGCATCCGGCGGCGCCGGGCGGCCCGAGCACCTCGCAGACGTCTTCACCGATGCGAAGGCGGATGCCGCCCTCATTGCGAGCATGGTCCACTACGGCGACTACACGCTTCCCGAGATCAAGGAGCACCTCCGCGCGGCGGGGATTGCCGTGCGCACGGACTACTGAGCCGGCGGCGCTTCCGCGCTGTGCGAGCCCAGGTACTCTGCCAGAGGGCGGGGCAGGCCGAACACCTTAGACTATCGAGTGTAGAATTGCTTTTCCTTGACACACAGATTTGATATATTTCGCCACACAAACCTCTGACCGACCGGCAAGGAGATCCTGTCGATGCCAACGTATGAGTACGAATGCAAATCCTGTGGACATGTGTTTGATGAGTTCCAGAGCATGTCCGATCCTGCACTCACCACGTGCCCGAATTGCGACGAAGACGCGCTGCGGCGTCTCATTGGCGGGGGAATCGGTGTCATCTTCAAGGGCAGTGGTTTCTATGTGACGGACAGCAAGAACGGAAGCTCCTCGAAGGGATCGAGCGCCGGGAAGAACGGCGCATCCGAGAGCAGTGACTCAGCAGGCAGCGCCTCGTCCGGCAGTTCCTCAGAGAGCTCCGGGGGGTCGACGGAATCGAAGAGCGCGGACGCAAAGAGCGGCTCTTCCGACAAGAAGGGCGCAGACTCCCCGGACAAGAAGTCGTCGGAGAAGAAGTCGTCGGAGAAAAAGTGTTCGCCGGCGAAGAGCGCCGCCGCGAAGTAGGATCAACTACCGGCAGCTTCGCTGCTCTGCCGGCGCTTCTCCTTATACATGACCTGATCCGCACGCTGAATGAGTGCATCCGGCGTCGTCGTTGCCTTCGACGTGCCTCGATACTCCGCGACACCGAAGCTGAAATAGGGCGGCGGCTTGATTGCACGCAGCTCTTCGGAAGCCTCCGTGGCCGCGACCAGGCGTTTTACCGTCTGCTCCGCCTGAGCCTTGCTGCTCCCCGGTAGGACGAGCAACAACTCGTCACCTCCGAGCCGACACACCACATCGGAGTCCCGTAGCGTCTCCGCGAGTATCGATGCGACCCCGAGAATCAACTGATCGCCGACATGGTGGCCCTGTGTGTCGTTGACGCTCTTGAGGCCGTTGAGATCGACGTAGCAGAGTGAGAGATTCGTCCGATTTCGCCGCGCCAGCCGCAGCTGCTGATCCAGGACCTCCAGGCCGGTCCGGCGATTCAGAACGCCGGTGAGCCCGTCCGTCGTTGCGAGTTTCTGCAGGCGCGCCTCGCTCTCACGGAGCTTCGCTTCGGTCATCTTGAGGTTTGCCAGATGTCCGACGGTGCGTGCAAGGAGGGCGAGAATCTGGCAGGTTCCCTCGTCCATGGCCACACCGGACAACAGGTTGTCGGCACAGAGAATCCCCATGGAGGTCTCCCCGTTCCAGATCGGTGCGACCGCCAGATCAGCGGTTCCCACCACCTGCCGGCGATGGTCGTAGACATCGTGCCCTCTAAAGAGAATGTATGGGACCTTGTCATCCAGAAACAGCGGAGGAAAGAGCCGGGAATCGAAGGATACCCGTGTGTCCCGCTCGTCGCGGAGAGCGCCGTCTTCGTTGACCCCGTAGGTTCCCGACATCTGCGTCGGATCGTCGGGAAGGAAGAACCAGATGCCGAGGCGGTCAAGGCCCAGGCACTCGCGTCCGTGTTCGACGGCGCGACGGCAGAGCTCATCCACGCTCTGGCTTGTTGACAGGAGCAGGCTCAGCGCGTGGAGTTCGGTGAGACGTTTTGAAATAGCTGATTCGCGAACCCCCGCGGGTACATCACCGTCGTAGCAACCTTCGGGCTCGGCGTCATGCCGGGGCGCATTCATAACCTGGCGCATAGTTTACCGCATCGCTCACGCTAGGACAAAGGGTGTAGCGAAATAACACACCTGCGGCCTGCGCGGCGCCGGCCGCGGTCACGGCAATAGCCGCGGCCCGCCGCCCGCTGCGGCGCGCCTTCGCGCCCGCACCGGTGCCCAATCCTGAGAATTGCCATCAATATATGCGTCGGGTGCTATATAGTCTTGCAAGCCGGCCGGAAGCGCAGTATCTTGTACGTGATGTTCGAAAACATTGATCCGACCTGTTCGGACGAAAAGATCGCAGAATATGCGCAAAAGCTTAAAGTCTGCGGCCATCCGGTGCGACTCAAGCTCCTGTGCCTCATCGCGCGGCAGCAACAGCCGTGTGTTTCCGAGCTGTGGGTGTGTCTCAATCAGCCTCAGCCGGTGGTCTCTCAGCACCTGGCGGTGCTGAAGGACAAGGGGATCGTGCAGTCTGAGGTGCAGGGGAATCGCCGGATCTACTCGATAGTGGACCCCTTCGTCCGCAACCTGGTGGACGCACTGCAGGCCGAGACCTCTCAGGTCGCATAACCACCCGTGGCGTCTCGCGGCCCCTCCGAGCCACCGCCGAATCGCGACCTGCGTCTTCACCTTGGTGACTTCACAACTGACGTAACGGTTGCGGAGTCCGGCCTTCGCGCCCGGGTGACGCAGCTCCTCACTGAAACAGACCAGATCCTCGTCTTCGATGAGAACACGGCGGCGCTCTTCGCGCCCCGGCAGTCCGGAGATGGCTCCGGCGTTCGCACGCTCGTCCTTCCGCCCGGCGAGGCAGCCAAGAGCTTCCAGGAAGTCTCACGCATCCTCGACGGCGCCCTGGACGGCGGCCTCCACCGGCAGGGTACAATCGCTGCGGTGGGAGGCGGCGCACTGACCGACGCCGCAGGCCTGGCGGCATCCCTCTACATGCGTGGAGTGCGGCTCCTCTTTCTGCCCACGACCCTCCTTGCCATGGTGGACGCCGCAATCGGCGGCAAGACCGGTATCAACTACGGCGGCTACAAGAACATGGTCGGCACCTTCTATCCGGCGCACGCCGTCGAGATCTACCTGGATGCCCTGGACAGCCTCAGCGACCGTGAGGTGAAGAGCGGCCTGGCAGAGGTCATCAAGGCAGGCTTATTGGGCGATGAAGACATCCTCCGCCGTCTCGAAGCGGTCGCAGCCGCCCCGGCGGCCGCCCCCGGTGAGGCCGGGGACCGCGCGGAGGACGGGGGTGCCGCAGACGCGAGGGGAGTCGCCGACGCGGCCGCGGGTCCGACCGCCGCCCTCCAGGCGTTTCGCACCGACCGCACCGCCCTTGCGGATGTGGTGGAGCGCGCCGTTGCGGTGAAGATCAAGGTGGTGGAGCAGGACTTTCGGGAGAACGGGATCCGCGCCCACCTCAACCTGGGCCACACCTTTGCCCACGCTCTCGAGTCCGTGGCGGGCCTCGGCCGGTGGACCCACGGTGAGGCGGTCGCCTGGGGGATCTGCCGGGCCTTGGATCTTGGGGTCGCGCGCGGCACTACGGATGGCGCATACAGGCGTCGGGTCTACGCGCTCCTCTCGGCCTTCGGCTTTCATACCGGCGCGATCCCCGTCGACTTCACGGCATTTGTTGACGCCATGCGTCGCGACAAGAAGGCCGCCGCCGGAGCAATCCGCTTCGTCCTGCAGCGCGGCCCGCAGGATACCTTCGTGGATTCCGTGGAAGAAGGGCTCGTTCGGGAGGTCCTGGGCACCTGAGCCCTTGCTGCGGGTCCTGAGCGGCCCACGGACGCTCAGCCTCCAGTTCCCCTGCGGCAGGCGACGAGATCGCGCCCGGCCGGTCAGCCCGCCCCGTCGCCGAGGCGCTCCGCGGTGCTCCATAACCCCAGCCCGGGATTGGCAATGAAGTAGTACGCCTCCCCGTCGGCGGTGGTGTGCATGCCGATGCGCCGGTCCGGCGGCAGGTAGCGCCGAGACATGGCGTCGACATCTGCATACTCGTAGCCGACCCCTTCGATCTCATCCCGCGAGAGTCCGCCGGCGCAGTAGGTAATGGTGAAACGCCCCTCCGCGGAGCCGTGGATGAGGTGGGCCGCCGCCGCCAGGTTGCCCGCCAGGCCGGCCCCGCCGGGTCCGTCGCTGGACCCGGCACGCTCCCGATCCCGCTCCACCCGCTCGATCACGCCGTCGGTACCGATGTACCCGTTGGCACGGATGTGCTCGTCGATCTCGCGGTTCTCCCCGAAGGTGTGCACCCCCGGCGCCAGGACGATGAGCCTGCCGCCGTCGGCCAGGGCCATGCGGGAGCGGTACACCGCCTTGTTGCCGATCCAGGTGCTCCGGTACTCCGCCGGGTCCAGGTAGACCACCACGGTGTCCAGCGCTTCCGGAACGGTGGTGACGTTGACCTGTTGGCTCAAGCTCGCAGCCCGGCGGAAGCAGTCTTCATCGTCCCCAATGAACAGGCCGCGAAGAACCAGCTCGCCGGCACTGTCCCGGCCGATGACGGTGAGGACGTAGACGATCGGAAGAGCGGCGGCAAAGCGCTCCGCGGCGTAGTTGAGGACGCGGCGCACCGGCGTGTCGACACGGCCCATGATCCGCTCCATGTCGCAGACCGCGCCGAGGTAGTGGCTCTTGTGAATGCCTTCGCGGCCGCCGGTACCGACGAAGATGTTCTTGCTGTGGTTGGCCATGCCGGTGACCTCGTGGGGAACCACCTGGCCGACGGAGAGGATGAGGTCGTGGCCGCCTTCGGCCAGCGCCCGGTTGACCTGCGCCGGCCAGTCGAAGTCCAGTCGCCCCTCCGAAACCCGCCGGATGAAGTCACCGGGAACGCGGCCGAGCGTCGCCAGATCCGCCTGCCAGTCGTGCACCCGGAAGAGCTGCCGCGGCACACCGGCGTACATGTCGTCGAGCTCCCGGTCGCTCATGGGGAAGTGCGTTCCAATGGCCGGCAGCACCGCTTCCAGTGCGTCGCCGTAGTGCTCCCACACCATCCGGGTGATCCGGCCGGCCCGGGAGTGGTAGCGGCTCATGTCCGGTGGCACGGCAATGACGTTCCGCCGCGGCCCGAGGCGATCCAGCGCGGTCTCCAGGTGGCTGCGGAGCTCGGCATCCGAGATGACGGTGTCGGGGCTTCCAACTGCGGTGTAGGTCATGGCGGACTCCCTGCACGGACGGCGTGCGGGCAGCATCGACCGGAAGCGCGCCCCGGGTCAAGGCAACACTCTTCAGGGGGCGGCGCGTGCTCGCGGAGGGGCGGCCCCGCGATCAGCGCGGTCTGTCTGCTAAGGGGGGCTCCGCCCGGGCGGCCCCTGGGGGCATCGGCACCAGATCAATCTTGCCGACTCCGGCCACCGACTCCGGCGACGGCGCGACCGGCCGACCTCTGCGGCGGGAGAGGAGTGCTCACCGGCCGATGACTGATTGATGACATGTTGACATGACAAGTAGCCACCTCTATACTGCGGCCATTACTTCACTACTGAGAGCAGCAGAGGTTCATCAAGGCGATGGCTGAACAAAGGTCTTACGCTCCTCCCAACGAGCTACCTCCTGTGGAGCCCCGTCCGCTATTGAAAGGTCAGAACGCCCTGGTAACCGGGGCGAGCAAGGGACTCGGTCAGGCAGTGGCTGTCGGTTTCGCGCGAGCCGGGGCGAAGGTGCTGGTGAACTATCATGGAGATGAAGAGGGCGCTCGCGAGACGGCCCGGCAGGTCGAGGAGGCCGGGAGTCAGGCAGTCGTTGTGCAGGCAGATGTCTCCCGGGAAGATCAGGTCGTCCGCATGTTCGAGACCTTTCGGGAAACCTTCGGGCGACTCGACATCTGCGTACCGAACTCCGGTATCCAGCTGAACGCGCCCTTCGACGAAATGACCCTGGAGCAGTGGCAGCGGGTCATCGACATCAATCTCACCGGTCAGTTTCTCTGTGCCCGGGAGGCGGTGCGGGCCTTCAAGCGGCAGGGTGTCGACCGGAGGGTTTCCTATGCTGCCGGGAAACTGATCTTCATGAGCTCCGTTCACGACGTGATTCCCTGGGCGGGGCACGTCAACTACGCCGCCGCCAAAGGCGGTATCATGCTCCTGATGAAGAGCGTGGCTCAGGAGCTCGCCGATCTCAAGATTCGGGCGAACGCCCTCTCACCCGGCGCAATCCGCACCCCCATGAACGTGGAGAAGCTCACCTCTCCGGAAGCCTTCGAGGAGAGCCTTCTGAGCCTGATTCCCAGCAAACGCATTGGTGAGCCCGAGGACGTCGCCCGGGCGGCGGTCTGGCTCGCCTCCGACGAATCCGACTATGTGAATGGAACGACCATATATATCGACGGCGGTATGACCCTCTACCCCGGGTTCATCGGTGGTGGGTGAGGTCGGCCGCGCTCATACAGAACTCCCACGTGAGAAGAGGAGCGCGTACATGAAGACGATCAAAGTCGGCGTCATTGGTACCGGGATGATCGGGCCCTTGCACGTCGAGGCTCTCAAACGGACCCCCGGCGTGGAACCGGTTGTCCTTGTCGGCAGCAGCGAGGAGAAGGCCCGGGCGAAGGCGGACGCGCTCGGCGTTCCCAGCGCTCTCGGAGACTACCGGGAGCTTCTCAAGATGGATGAGATCGAGTCGGTGCACGTCTGCTCGCCGAACAGTCTCCACTACGAGATGGTGAAGGATCTTCTCGAGGCGGGCAAGCACGTGATCTGCGAGAAGCCCCTTGCAACGACGGTTGAGGAGGCCCGGGAGCTTACACAGCTTGCCGATTCAAAGGGCAAAGTCACCGCCGTGCACTTCAATATCCGCTACTATCCCCTCATGTCTCACGTCCGTCGCATGATTGCGAAGGGAGAGCTCGGTGACCTGTTCCAGATTCAGGGCTCCTACATGCAGGACTGGCTCTTCTATCCCACGGATTACAACTGGCGGGTCGAGCCGGACCGGGCGGGGAAGTCCCGGGCGATCGCCGACATCGGTTCCCACTGGATGGATCTGATCGAATTCATTACCGGCAGGCGGATCGTGGAGGTGAACGCGGACTTCAAGACCTTCCACGAGACGCGGAAGAAGCCGAAGACCTCCGTGGAGACCTACGCCGGGAAGACGCTGAAGCCGGAGGACTACACCGACGTGCCCGTGGAGACGGAAGACTACGCAACGGTCATGCTCGGCTTCGACAACGGTGCCCGGGGCGTCTTCACGGTCAGTCAGGTTTTCGCCGGACGGAAGAACCGACTCCATTTCGAGATCGGCGGTTCGAAGCAGGCGGTGACCTGGGAGTCCGAGCGACCCAACGAGATATGGATCGGTCGACGGGACGACCCCAACGGTCTCATGCTCAAGGACCCCGCTCTTGCCTATCCGGAGAGCGCCGCCCTGATGTCCTGGCCGGGCGGGCACAACGAGGGTTTTCCCGATACGCCGAAGCAGATGTTCCGGCAGATCTACGCGAAGATCCGTGGCGAGGTCGACCGGACGGAACCGCCCTTCCCGACCTTCGAAGACGGACTGCGGGAGCTCGTGCTCTGCGATCGAATTCTCGAATCCAGCGAGAAGCGCGGCTGGGTAACAGTGTAAAGGAGGATGAAGGATATGATGAAGCTTGGTTTTCTCAGTGCGATTGTCCCCGACCTCAGCTTCGAGGAGGTCGTCGACCTGGCGGCGGATTACGGCTACGACGCCGTAGAGATTGCATGCTGGCCCGTGGGCAAGGCAGAACGACGCTACGCCGGGGTGACCCACATTGATGTCGCCACCCTCGATGACGCACGGGTCCGGGAGATTCATGACTATCTGAAGAAGAAGGGAGTGACAATCTCCGGGCTGGGATACTACCCGAACCATCTGGATCCCGACCGGGAGAAGGCGTCCGTCTACAATGAGCACTTCAAGAAGGTGATCTCGGCAGCGGCAAAGCTCGGGATCAACCAGGCGAATACCTTCGTGGGCCGCGACAAGACGAAGGATCTGGATACGAACTTCGCCCGCTTCAGTGAGGTGTGGCCGGGCATTGTGAAGCACGCCGAGAAGGAAGGGGTGCGGATCGGCATTGAGAACTGTCCCATGCTCTTCACCTGGGATGAGTGGCCCGGCGGGAACAACCTCGCGTCCTCTCCCGCGAACTGGCGGCGGATGTTCGAGATCATCCCCTCGCCGAACTTCGGTCTGAACTACGACCCCTCTCACATGATCTGGCAGATGATGGACTACATTGCCCCGATCTACGAGTTCAAGGATCGGATCTTCCACGCCCATGTCAAGGACGCGAAGCTCCGCGAAGACCTTCTGGACGATGTGGGCATTATGGCCACGCCGCTGGAGTACCATACCCCCAAGTTGCCGGGCCTGGGAGATGTCGACTGGGGCGATTACTTCTCGGCACTCACCGATATTGGCTACCAGGGCGCCGCCTGCGTCGAAGTCGAGGATCGCGCCTACGAGGGGTCCCTGGACTCCAGGAAGGCCTCCTTGCTGCAGAGCGCGACCTACTGCCGCCAGTTCTTCCCGAAGAGGTAGATCTTCGTGGAAGGAACTGTTCTTGACCAGTTCCGCCTGGCAGGTCGGGTTGCCGCCATCACCGGGGCCGGCGGAGAGTTGGGCAGCTGTATGGCCCGGGCCCTGGGTGAGATCGGCGTCCGTGTCGCTGTGCTCGACATTGACGGCGACAAGGCCGAAGAGGCGGCGGCCTCCGTTCGGGGGCTCGGCGGCCGGGCGCTGGCCCTGCGTTGTGACGTTCTTGACGAGGCCTCCATTCACGAGTGCCGACGTCGTATCGAGGAGGAGTGGGGCCCACCGGATATCCTGATTAACGGCGCCGGCGGCAACCATCCCGCCGGCAGTACGGACCGGGAGTTCCTGGAGGAGGGCGATGTAGATGACCCCGCCATCAAGACGATCTTTCGTCTCGAAACCGACGGCTTCAGCCGGGTCTTCGATCTGAACTTCCTGGGCACCTTTCTGCCGACGCGGGTCTTCTCGGAAGCCATGGCGCGGAGGGGTTCCGGGGCGGTCCTCAACATCTCCTCGATGAACGCCTTCACTCCGCTGACGAAGATCCCCGCCTATGCGGCGGCGAAGGCGGCGGTCTCCAACTTCACGCAGTGGCTGGCGGTGCACTTCGCGCATCGCGGCATTCGGGTGAACGCCATTGCCCCGGGCTTTCTCATGACCGAGCAGCTGAGGTTCCTGCACATTGACCAGGAGACCGGGGATCTCACTCCCCGGGCACAGCAGGTGATCGCCCACACGCCCATGGGACGCTACGGCCGGCCCGAGGAGCTTCTCGGGGCGGTTGTCTGGCTCCTCTCGGATGCGGCGCGCTTCGTGACCGGGGTGGTCGTTCCGATCGACGGGGGCTTCTCCTCCTACGCAATCTGAACCGGGCGGAAAGGACGCACATGAGTGATGCCGGGTGGACAGTGATCGGAGAGGACAGGATCGACGAAGAACGGAGGGCAGCGATTCGTCGCGCTCTCGAGAATGCGGGTCTTGACGCCCTGGTCGTCCGTCTGCCGGAGAACGTCCTGCTGCTGTCGGGCTTCTGGCCCATGAACGGGGCGAGCCACGTCGTGGCGTCTGCGGACGGAAGGGTCCTTTGCGTGATTCCGGACTGCTACCGCAGCGAGGCGGAGGCCGAGCTTGCCGGCGTCCGGGTGGCGTACTACCCGCATGGCAGAAAGGACTCCCCGCCGCCCCTGGATGCCGTCGGAGAGCTTCTGGCCACCATTCCCGACAGCAACGGCTGGGAGCGGGTCGGTTGGGAAGCTTCCACGGAGGCCTCTGCGCCCTCCTGGAACGCCGGTGACAGCTTCTTTCCCGGAACGCCGTGTCGGGATCTCTATGGTCGAGTCTTCTCCAGTGCCTCCCTCGTGGACGCCCACGAGGTCCTTGCCGGGCTCAAGCTTCACAAGACTCCCCGCGAGATCACGCGACTGGAACGGGCCTCCCGGCTTTCGACGATCGGCCTTGCAGCCTTCGAGGAGGCTGTTGCGCCGGGTCTCACCGGGGTGGAGCTGGCCGCGCAGGTCGAGTACGCCGTCATGTCCCGGGGTACCGGGCAGGATGGTGCCCGGCGGGTCCGTGCCTTCGCCCAGGTGGCCACGGGAGGAGAGGAAGGATCAATCGGTTTTCGGCCCAACGAGATCTCCACCACCCGCACGCTTCGGGACGGGGACCTGGCCCTCCTCGAGCTCGGGGTGGTGGTGGACGGATTCTGGGCCGATCGCACCCGGGTGCGCGTTGCCGGTACGGCGACGGAGACCCAACGACACGCCTTCGACACGGTTCGACGCGCCCAGGAAGCGGCGATTGAACGAGTTGCTCCCGGTGTCCCCGCCGGGGAGGTGGATCGGGCGGCTCGGGACGTCATTGAGGGTGCCGGGCTCGGCGAGCTGTTCCCGCACATCACCGGACACGGGGTGGGATTCTCCTACCACGAGGGCGGGCCGATCATTCGGCCCGGGAACACACACGCCCTCGAGGCGGGTATGACCCACACCATCGAACCCGGTGTGTACAGTCCCGACTTTGCCGGTGGGATCCGCATTGAGGATGATGTTCTGGTCACGGAAGACGGGGCACGCGTCCTCGGGGCCTACCGAAAGGAGCTCGAAGCATGAATCCCGAGGAAAGCACAGTTTCGGACAGCCTGATTCCCTGCGAGGAAGTAGCGGCAATGATCGACCACTCCGTTCTCCGGCCCGAGTTGACCGAGGAGGACGTCCGCCGGGAGTGCGAGACGGCGGTTCGATACGCCGTACGGTCGGTCTGTTGCGCCCCATCGGATGTCGCAGCGGCGAAGCGCCACTGCGCAGGGAGTGGCGTCAAGGTGGGAGCCGTCGTAGGCTTCCCTCACGGCTACAGTAGAACAGAGGTAAAGGTCTACGAGGCGCGTCTCGCCCTGGATGACGGAGCCGAAGAAATTGACATGGTGCTGCATATCGGAAAGCTCCGCAGTGGCAAGGAGGATTACGTTCGGGAGGACATTCGCGCCGTTGCCGAAGCGGTGCACGAACGCGGTGGACTGCTGAAAGTGATCCTCGAAAACTGCTATCTTAGCACTGGGCTTATCGCGCTGGGCTGCCGGCTTGCGGAAGAGGCCGGCGCCGACTTCGTGAAGACATCCACCGGCTTCGCGGATGCAGGAGCTACCATGGAAGACCTGCGGCTCATGCGGAGTTCGGTCTCCGAGGCTGTGGAGGTCAAGGCTGCGGGAGGTGTTCGCTCACTGCAAGCTCTGCTAGAAGTCCGTGCCGTCGGGGTCTCGCGCGTGGGCGCCACGAGGACGGCGAGTATCCTCGACGAGTGCAGGCGTCGGCGCAACACATGAGCGCCGGAACGGCGAGTAGGGCAGTACCTGTTGCAGAGAGTCGGGAGGAGCGTGAGCTTCGAAGATTATGTGATGAGGCTGTACCTCTGTGCGCCTGAGGAAAAACAAAAATGCTCGAATCCAAGACCACGAGTGGAGTACCCCTCTACTTCCAGTTGCGAAACATCCTCCGGGATCGGATCATAAACGGCGAGTTCAAGGCCGACGAGCGGATTCCCCCGGAGATCGAACTCTGTCGCCGGTATGGTGTTTCCCGCATTACCGTTCGGAAGGCCATTGAGGCGCTCGTACAGGAAGAGTTGATCTATACCCGGCAGGGCAAAGGCACCTTCGTGACGCCGCAGAAACTGCGCAGACGGCTGCCACGACTCTACAGCTTCACTGAGGACATTCGTGAGCTCGGTCTCCAGCCGAGCTCGTCTATCGTAGAACTCCGAATTGAGAACGCGACGCCGCAAGACGCAGCGACGCTGAAGCTTCCGGAGCATGACCGGAATATCTTCAAGATAGTCCGGATCCGCCGGGTGAACGACGAGCCGGTGCTCCTGGAAGCGACGCAGATCCCCCACTTCCTGTGCCCGGAACTTCTCTCTGCGGATCTGGAGAAGGACTCTCTGTATCGGGTCCTTCGGGAAGACTACGGTCTGATCCTGCACGATGCGGAAGAAAGCTACGAGGCTGCGATCATTCGCGTCGAAGAGGCGAAGCTGCTTGAATCCAAGAGGAACCAGGCCGTCTTTCACATTCAGCGTATCGCGAATCTCGCGGACGCGACTCCCTTCGAGTTAACCCGTTCGGTTGCCCGGGGCGACTACATGCAGTTCACCCTCCATCTCGTCAGTAATCAGGCCGAGTTCCGGAGAAGGGTGGATGTGACGAAGGATCAATAGTGCCGAAGACGTCGCGCATTACGCCGACGCAGCAAGACGAGATCCGGTCCGGGCGCCCGGGCGTCTGCGCCGTGGCGAACTTGTTATAGAACTTGTAATGTTGACATAATGTCGTACAGGCTCTATGGTGGAGGCATTCAATGCTCAAATCGAGAAGGAGGTTTGGTGTGATCAAAGCGCTACGCGTTCTAGGTATTGCTCTGGTTGTCGGATTGGTATTCACGGGTGTTCTGTTTGCCGGTGGTCAGGACGAGGAGGGAGGCCTGCCTGTTGTCGGGATTTCCACAGGGTCGTCGGGCACATCGTGGCGGAACATCATGATCGACGGGCTCGAACAGGTTGGGGACGAATACGTTGAAGCAGGTCGTATTGCCGACTACCGTCTCGTTAACAACGTGACCAACGGCGACGCCACCGAGCAGGCAAATATCCTGCGGGATTTCATTTCGCAGGGCGTTGACATCATCCTGGTGAACCCGAACTCTCCGGACTCTCTGAACGGCGTTATCCGTGAGGCTCAGGAGGAAGGAATCCTCGTGATGGCCTTCGACGCGACCGTCACCGCTCCGGATGTCATCAATGTTACTCTCGACCACTACGCGTGGATGGAGAAGAACATGGAATGGTTCGCCTCCACCCTGGAGAGCGGGACTGCCATTCAGATTCAGGGTCTCGAAGGTCATCCTGCGAACAACGATCGGGTCCAGGCGGTGTACGACGTGCTGGAGAACTATCCCGACATTGAGCTCGTTGCGGACACCTCCGGCGGCTGGGATCAGACCCAGGCCAAGGAAGTCGTTACCCAGATCATCGGCGGCGGCCAGCAGATTGACGGTGTGATCACGCAGGACGGCATGGCCTTCGGGTCTCTGTCGGCGTTTCTGGATGCGAACCGTCTGCCCGAGGTCATGATCGGCGACCCCGGCACCATCTTCTTCAAGGAGTGGAAGCGACTCCGGGACGAAGGTGCGGACTTCCAGGCCTGCGCACAGCCGAATCCTCCGGGAATCGGCGGGACCGCATTCCGCATGGCCCTCCAGCTCTACGAAGGCAAGGAGTTCAAGGACGGACTGCTTGACGGGAACACCTACTTCTACGAAGTGAGTACCTTCATTACGGATGAAAACTTCGAAGAGGGCTGGGAAGTTCTCCAGGACAAGCCCGACGACTATCTCCTCACCGAGATTATGTCCGAGGAACAGGTTGTGGATCTCTTCGAGTAGGCTGATGCCGCTCAGAGTCGTATAATGAAACGGGGTTTGAGAGGCGGGTTGCCCGCCTCTCGAATCCCATTTTTTTGATCGGGAAGTGCCGTGACTGGATCAGACGCGACGGTCCTCGAGGCCAGGGACATTCGGAAGAACTTCGGTGGTGTGAAGGCTCTGGCAGGGGCGAACCTGCTCTGCCGTCAGGGAAGAATCACCGGCCTGCTCGGGGCCAACGGTTCGGGCAAGAGCACCATGTCGAAGATCATCACAGGGGTGCACGCCGCCGACGGAGGGACCGTCACCTACAACGGGAACGACGTGGCGTTTCGGAATCCGAACGAGGCGCGACGCAACGGGATCGCCATGGTCTTCCAGAGTCTGAGTCTCGTTGCCAACCTCACGGTGTGGCAGAACATTGTCCTGGGAGCCGAGCAGGTGAAACGCGGCTTCGTGGATAACGCTCATGCCCGGGAGTTGTCCCAGAAGCTCGTTGGGGAGTTGCAGCCGGGGCTGGATATTGCGCGGCCCGTCTACGAGCTTCACCCCGGTGAGATGCAGATCGTCGAGATCGCGAAGGCCCTCTCCATGCAGCCTGCACTGCTGATTCTTGATGAGCCTACCGCGGCGCTGGAGCAGGCGCAGGTGGAGAATCTGTTTCGTGTGATGCGGCGACTGGCCGGTGAGGGAGTCGCGATGATCTTCACCTCGCACCGGCTGTGGGAGGTCATGGATATCTGCGATGATCTCGTCGTGTTCCGAAACGGACGGGACGTTGCTACGATCGACTCTCCCGAGGAGGTCAAGGATCCCGACCGGATCGTCGCTCTAATCACAGGGGAGAGGCGGGAGCAGCGGACCGCAGTTCGGGAGTCCGCTGTCCGCGACGAAGTCCTCCTGAAGGCGGAGCACCTCGACCATGGCCGGTACATCCGGGATGTGAGTTTCTCCCTTCGAAAAGGGGAGATACTCGGAATCGGTGGTCTTGCCGGTCAGGGGCAGCACGAGCTCATGTTGGCCCTGGCGGGCAACTACCGGGACCTCGGCGGACGGGTTGAGCTCAAGGGACAGCCAATCGAGCTCACCTCCCCGGCGCGGGCGATTGAGAACGATATTCTTCTCGTTCCGGGTGACCGTCAGCTCGAAGGACTCTTCCTCAGTCATTCGGTGTTCACCAATCTGGCATTTCCCCGCACCGGGCTGCGTAAGCACCCCCTCGTTGTACCGGATAAGCGCTACCGGCGAGAGGCTCAGCGGATCATGGACTCTTTGTCCGTGGTTGCGCACTCCCTCGACAGTCCGGTGAATACTCTCTCCGGCGGCAATCAGCAGAAGGTGGTTGTCGGGAAGTGGCTTCCCTTCGACATTGACGTTCTTCTTCTGGCCGATCCGGCCAAAGGTGTTGATGTGGGCGCGAAGTACGATCTCTATGAGTACATCCTGAAGCTCGTCCGGGAGAAGGAAATGAGTGTCATTCTCTACGCCAGCGATAACGAGGAGCTTATCGACTACTGCGACCGTCTCATGATCATGTACGAAGGCGGTATCGTGGCAACCCTCGAGGGGGATGAGATCAACGAAGACCAGATCGTTGCCGCGTCACTGCAGGTGACACAGGAGATAAACGAGTAAGCGTCATGAAGAAACCACTGGGCCAGTCTGTTTCAGAGCTTCTCCGGAATGCGCTCCGCTCGCCGGACTTCTCCCGGCTTCTGATATTCGCCCTCATGTTCATTGCGACCGCCATTCTGCAGCGTAACTTCTTCACGGCCAGTTCCTGGGTGCGGAATCTCAACTCCTTCGCGCCGCTCATTCTCATGACCATGGGCCAGGCCATCATCATTATCGCCGGGGGGCTGGATCTCTCGGTCGGCAACGCCCTGTCCCTGTATACGGTCCTCCTGACGACCTTCATGGTCGAGGGAGATCCGATTACCGGTGCATACGCGATTGTCCTGACCTTCATTGCCGCAATGGTCATTGGCTTGATCAACGGAATCGGGATGGGATACTTCCGGATTCCGGCGGTTATCGCGACCTACGCGACCTCTTTCATCTGGCTGGGGATCTCACTCTTCATCCGTCCCACCCCGGGCGGAGACACGGTAGCCTGGTTCCAGGCCTTCTACCGGATTCGCTACGTCGAAGGGGCGCCGGAGGTGCTGGGCGCGATCGAACGCTTCATACCACCTTCTCTCGTGCTGATTCTGATCGGTGTGGCAGTGTGGTATGTGGTGTCTCGTACGCGAACCGGCAGATACATCTACGCGGTCGGGAGTGACGAGGAGAGCGCGTACCAGAGCGGCATCAGTACCGCAGGGGTGAAGATCCGGGCGAGCATGCTCAACCACGTCTTCGTCTTCCTTGCTGCGCTCTACTTCGTGGGACAGAACCAGACCGGCGATGCCCGGATGGGTGATCCCCTGACTCTGCGGGCGGTTGCCTCCGCACTGGTGGGTGGAATCGCCCTCATGGGCGGGCGAGGCAATGTCTACTTCGCCATCATCGGCGCACTGATCTTCAGCTTCGTGAGCAAGCTGATCTTCTTCGCAAATATCCCGAACGCCTACCAGACGCTCTTCGGCGGCCTGATCATCATTCTTGCTATTGCGGCGTCCCAGTTCGTCGCATTGCAAAACCGGGCTTCGAAGGAGGAGACCACACTGTCATGAGCAGCGTGAGCAAGCTACGAGACCGGGAACGCTACATGGCCTTTGCGAAGAAGCATCAGAAGATCCTTATTGCAACGGGCCTGATCGTCCTGCTCTTTGTGATCGGAGAGATCGCGCTGGGCAACTTCTTCACCCTGGAACAGCTTCTTCTGACGATCAAGCTCGCCTCCTTTATTGCCCTCTTCGGTCTGTGTCAGCTGATCGTCATCTCCGCCGGCGGGGCGGGATTGGACCTTTCGGTCGGCTTCAACGCGACTCTGACCGCCGTCATCACTGCGGCAATCATGGACGGGCAGAACGCCAATCTCTGGCTGGCAATCCTCTTCGCCCTCGGGTCCGGTTTCCTGGTCGGGCTGGGAAACGGGCTTCTCACGGCCTACGCCAAGCTTCCGCCGCTGGTTGTCACCCTGGCAATGGCCAACATCCTCCAGGGTGTGATCAACGTCTACACTGCCGGGCAGAACATCACCGGCCGACCTTCGCCAATTCTCCAGACGATCGCGGCTCGCTCGACCTCCATCTTTCCCAATATTCTCTTCCTGCTGCTCATTCTAGCGCCGATCGTGATGTTCGTATTGAACCGGACCAAGATCGGGATGAAGCTCTTCGGTGTCGGTGCGAATGAACGGACGGCGTACCTCAGCGGCGTCAGCGTGAAGCGGGTGCGGGCGGGGGCCTTCATCGTCAGCGGAATCGTCGCGAGCCTCATTGGGTTGCTGCTGATCGGAAACATGGGGATCGCCTTCAAGGACATGGGGTCGAACTACGTCATGCCCAGCATTGCCGCGGCGGTGGTGGGAGGAGTCGTCCTTACCGGGGGCGACGGAAACTACCTCGGGGTGATTCTCGGGGCTGTCGTATTGCAGACCCTGACCAATCTGCTGGTTGCTCTCGGATTCGGCGACGCCGGTAAGTGGACAGGCTTCGGGATTGTGCTGTTCGTACTCCTTATTGCCTACGTCTCGAATCGACGGAAGCGCTAAACAGCGAATGGTGCCGAAATTGTTGATGCAGGATCAGTAGCGACCGAGCTCAGTAGCGACCAAGCTCTCGGGCGCTGTCGTAGAGGACGAACACGTTCTGCGGTGGGACGTCCCACTGCAGATGGTTGGCCGGCGCCAGGATGTAGCCCCCGCCGGCCGCGAGCTGGTCCAGGCGCTGTCGGACCTCGGACCGTACGTCTTCGGCGCATCCCTGCATGGTGCTGCGAATGTCGATTCCGCCCATGAAACTGATCTGATCCCCGTAGTCTCGCTTGACTGCAGCAAGATCAGCCGCCGGAAGCGGCTCGAGAGGATGCACCGCATCTACCCCGATTTCGATGAGCCGCGGGAGCAGGGGAGCAATCATCCCGTCGGAATGGAAGACGACCTTCAGGGCCGGATTGTAGGACCGGGCGTGGTCGACGAGGCGTCGGTACGGGTCCTTGAAGAACCGGTCGAACATCTCCGGAGAGATCAGGAGCCCCTCATTGCCGGCGAAATCGTCCCCGGGAAGCTCGAGGATATCGATGTCGCCCCCAGCCACCTCGAGGAAGCGACCGAGCAGAGCGGCGTAGGACTCGTATATGCGCTCCACTAGAGCGTGTACGATATCCGGGTTCAGTACCAGATCCATGAGCAGCTTGTCGTGCCGGCGCAGACTTTGTGCCATCTCGAAGAAGCCGTACGAGGCGACGGCGCGGCCGATAACGGCATACTCCCGGTCCATTTCCCGAATCGTCCGGAGCCGCCGGAAGACCATGTCCGCATCGACCATCGCCGCCGGGTCGGGCAGGGGAAAGCGGCGGATCTCATCCACCCCCGCTTTCTCGAGGGGATGCCGCTTCACGCTTCGGTACAGACCGCTGTAGTCCCACTCGAAGCCCCAGGCGTCGACGCCGTCGGGTCCGATTCTGCTCGTGGCACCGGTGCTGCCGGGATCCACGTGACGCACATCAACGTCCAGCCGCTCGAGGATCCGGTCGTCGTAGTAGTTCACCGAGTGGACCCGGTCGGGCCGGAACGGCGCTACCGTCTTCCAGCCCAGGGTCTCCAGGATGCTGAAGTAGAGTCTATCCGTCACTCCGTACCAGCTGCCCCAGAGCGAAAGGGGAACTCGATCGGGCTCCTGGTGGGAGAGAGCGGCCAGGACGCGCTCCCGGGGTGTGAAGCCCATCATGCGTCGACGAAGCGCTGTACGATCCGGCCGCTCGCCTTTTCCTTGAGGATCAGCTTGGTCCGGCCGTCCGGCAGACGCTCTTCCTTGATCAGAAGATGCTCGTCATCGTATTCACGGAGCGAGGTGCCGGCCTTGGCGTCGTCGCTGCCCCGCCAGTCCTCGATCTCCACGGCTTCCCAGATTCTGCTCTCCATGGATCGGTATGCGGCGTCCATGATGGCGTTTACGACGTAGCCGTCGTAGAAATCCTCCATCGGGCGGCTGCCGCTGTCGATGGCGTTGAACATGTCGTCGAACATGTCCGTGTAGCCCAGGGCACTGACCTCATCTCCCACCGGGAAGAGCCAGCCGGTTTCTCCTTCGGCTTTCTCGGCAACGTATCCGTGCTCCCCGACGGAAGTGAAGAAGTCGTAGCCGGTCCGGAGCCAGTGGTTGAGCCAGATCGTTCCTTCGGTACCGGAGACCTCGTCGCGAAGGTCCATGCCGCCACGGAAGGTCCAGCTGACCTCGAACTGACCGACTGCGCCGTTTGCGTAGCGAACCAGTCCGACTGCGCTGTCTTCAGCGGGGATCGGATGAACCTGCGTATCCCCCCAGCACATGACCTCGACGGGACGCACCTCCTTGCCAATGAAGCTTCTGCCGATCTCAATGCAGTGACAGCCCATGTCCACGATCGCTCCGCCCCCGGAGATCTCCTTGTCCCAAAACCAGTCGCTGTGCGGGCCGGAGTGCGCCTCCCGGGATCGCGTCCAGAGCACCTTTCCGAGTGCGCCGTTCCGGGTGGAGCGGAGAGCCTTCAGGGTCTTCGGCGTGTAGACCAGATCTTCGAGATAGCCGTGAAAGATGCCCGCCTTCTCGACGGTCTCGAGCATGCGCCGTGCTTCCTTCGCATCTCGCCCCAGGGGCTTTGTGCAGAGCACCGCCTTGCCGGCCTTCGCCGCAAGGTTCACCGCTTCCTCATGCTGATTGTTCGGAAGTCCGACAATGACAACCGAGGTGTCGGGATCGTTGACGGCTTCGGCCATATCGCTGCCATGCTTCGGAATATCCCATTTTTCGGCGAAGCTCCTCGCCCGCTCCTCGCTGCGGGAGTAGACCATGCCCACCCGGTCTCGACCGCGGTGGCCGTGGAGAGTCATGGTGTAGAAGGTTCCGATTAGACCGGTTCCCAGCATTGTGACGCCTGCCATAGAAGTGCTGCTCCTTATTCGTTGCTCGAGGTCATTGCCCGACGTGCCGCGCCAATGGCACCGCCGTAGGTGCCGAGCTCGGCGCTGCGCACGGGCACCCTATGTCCTGTGGGACGCCACTCGAAGGCGTCCAGAAACTCCGATAGCGGTGCATCGATCTCCTCTGCCGCGGATATCCCACCGCCTAAGAGAACGACCTCGGGATCGAGAACATTGATCAAAGAGGCAATTCCGGCGGCGAGGGCCTTCACGGATCGAAGCCAGACCTCCGTCGCAACAACGTCGCCGACACGGTACGCCTCGAGAAGCTGCTCGTAGGTCTGGAACCGCCAAGATGAACGTTCCGGCAGGGTTTCCTGCCCGACCAGCCACTCGAGACTGCCGGGGGTGCCGCAGATATCGGGCCGCCCGTCCAGTTCCAGGGACACGTGACCGAGATGTCCCGCCCGGCCCAGACGTCCGCGCAGTATCCGCCCCTCTGAGAGAACGGCCCCGCCTACGCCGGTTCCCAGGGTCAGCAGGAAGGCGTCTCGCGCGCCGGCAGCGGCTCCGATCCAGTTCTCCGCAAGAAGGGCAGCCTGGGCGTCGTTCATGACCGGGATGATCTCGGCTCGTCCCAGAGCCCGGGTCCAGTCGAGCCCTTCGAGTCCCTGCAGCCGTCCCGGCATGGCCTCGATGACCCGCTCGTTCCAGGATACAAGGCCCGGCGCCGCGACACCCATCCCGTCGATCTCCCGGCCGGACTCTTCCCGTACCCGCTCGATAGCCTTCTGGATTGCCTGGAGCCAGTACTGCGTCTTCTCCTCGGCATTCGCAATGAAATCCCGGGTCTCCACCTGAACGCGCGCGCGGGCGGTCCCCTCGCGATCGACCGCAGCGACTTTGATGTGCGTCCCGCCCAGATCGATCCCGATGTACACTCCCATGCGCGAACTCTTCTCCGGATATGTGCTTCTTGTCTGCAAGTATAGCATGCGCAACTTGACGCGCAAGAAAGGATCGATCTGTTCGAAAAGAAACTGATATGATCTCTGCATGGCACATGCACGAAGCCGCCGCGTACAGGCGGTGAAGGAGAAACTCCTCACCCGGATTCGCTCGGGCTACTACCGCCCGGGAGAGCGCTTCTTCTCGAATCGCGGACTCGCCCGGCACTTCGACATCAGTTACCAGACGGCGCACCGACTCATGGCGGAGCTCGAAGCGGAGGGCTGGCTGGAGCGGCGAGAGCACTCGGGAAGCTACATTGCCGGTCCTATCGATCGGCCGAAGGGTGTGACCCTCTGCTTCGGAAGCCGGGCGCGGCGTAGTCAGAGCTTCGGAGAGCGCGTTCTGTCACTGATCCGTCGCGAACTCGATCGCCTCGGTGTCCCCTGGGAACTGCTCTGGGACGAGGGAGAAGAGGACTCCGTCGCCCGGATCGGACGCTGTGCGGGGCTCCCGATCATCTGGGAGTCCCCCGGGGTTGTGCGTCGCCTGAGCGAGAGTCGCCGTTTTGCTGTTCTCATCAACGAACGTCCGCCGGCGGGCTTTCCGAAGAGCCACATTGACAGTGTCTCGGTAGACGACGAGTCCGGCGGCGTCTCCGCGGCGAATCTCATCCTCAGGCACGTGCCCCGAGGTCGAGACGTTGCTATCCTCCAGGGTCCGCACACGGATCGCCGGAACGCTGAGCGTGTCGCCGGCTTCCGATCAGTCATTCCCCGGGCGACGCTCTTCAGCGCCGAGAGTTGGGAGTTCACGGACGGCTATCGCAGCGCCGTGCAGGTTGTCGCCCATGAGCCGACGGCGGTCTTCTGCACGAACGACCGGCTCGCCTCGGCTCTTCTGCAGTACTGCCGGGATGTCGCCGCAACGCCTCCCGGGGTCGTGGGCTTTGACAACGCCCCGATTGCCGAGCTCCTGGATATTACGACAATCGCTATTCCCTGGGAGCAGATGGCGCAGACGATCGCGCAGGTCGCACAGCGCCGCCTTGCCGGCGACACCGAGACGAGCATCCAGTACATCCTCAATACGGTACCGGTGGTGCGGGACAACGCCTTCGCTCTTCGCCGAAGCGGAAACGGACCAGGCGTGTCGGGCGACCCGGGCGCCGGGTAAATCATATCGGTTTTTGACAGATCCGATATACATATGCTTGCACTTCCCTGACGGGCCGCCGTACCATGACGTCATGACACCACGAGGCACGGATGCGGGAGGCAAGGACGCGGGAAGCCGGAGCGATGGCCGACTTGAAGGCACGGTAGTGCTCATTGTCGGGGGAACCAGTGGGCTGGGTCTCTCCGCCGCTCTGGCCTGTGAAGCTGCCGGGGCCCGGGTAGCCGTGAGCGGCCGCAATCCCGAGAAGCTGGACCGGGCCCGCGCACAGCTCTCCCGGGAGGCGCAGGTTCTCTCAGGAGACGCCCAAAACCCGGAAGCGGTCAACGGGATCCTGGATGATGTTCTCAAACGGCACGGACGCCTGGACGCCCTCTACCACGTTGCCGGCGGCAGCGGGCGTTCCCTTGGAGACGGACCACTTCACGAGATCAGCGATGAAGGCTGGACCGGCAGCCTCCATCTCAATTTGGACACGTTGTTCTACTCGAATCGCGCCGCGGTGCGGCAGTTTCTGAAGCAGGGGGAGGGCGGCGTCATCCTCAACATGGCCTCGGTGCTCGCCTTCTCGCCGGCGCCGCGCTTCTTTTCCACTCACGCCTACGCCGCCGCGAAGGCCGGCATCATCGGCTTCAGTCGATCCACCGCAGCCTACTACGCCCGGGACGACATTCGAGTAAACGTCATTGCCCCGGCCCTCGTGGACACCCCCATGGCGGAGCGAGCGGTCGGAAACGACGAGATCATGGACTTCGTTCGCAGCAAGCAGCCCCTCGACGGAGGTCGTGTCGGGGCGCCGGACGACTACGACGGGGCGGCGGTCTTTCTCCTCTCGGAGGAGGCTGCGTTCATGACCGGTCAGGTCGTCACGATCGATGGAGGCTGGACCGTCAGCGACGGGCAGTACGGCAACGACGACGGGGATCGCCGCGACGACGGTCGCTCCGGCGAGGTCTGAGGAGGAAGCGGTGACATCTCCAGCGAGGCAGTACACCGAGGCGTGTCGGGTAGTCATTGAGCAGGTCGATGCCCAAGGGGAGGCAATTCGCCGGGTGGCGCAGATCTTTGCGGACAGTATCCTGGCAGGTCGGGTCGTTCACGTCTTCGGCTCCGGCCACAGTCGCATTCTCGCCGATGAGCTCTGGCCGCGCTACGGCTCCTTTCCCGGCTTCAACCCGATCGTTGAGCTGTCGCTCACCTTTCATAACCTGGTCGTCGGCGCGAACGGACAGCGCCAGGCCATGTTTCTTGAGAACGTGTCGGGACTGGCGGCCAGGATCCTGCGGAACTTCGGCCTTGATCGGCGGGACAGCGCGCTGATCATGTCCTCCAGCGGGACCACCCTCGTCACCACGGAAATGGCGGAGCTCTTCCGGGAGCGCGGGATCCCCGTCGTGGCGATCCTGAGCCGGGCGCACTCCGCCGCCGCGACGAGTCGTCGGGACGACGGTAAGAAGCTCGGCGACTTCGCGGATGTCATCCTGGACACCGCCGCCCCTCCCGGGGATGCAGTGGTGCGCGTGCCCGGCCTGGAGACGCCGGTCTCCCCGGTCTCCACGGTGGGAGGCTCTCTCCTGATAAACGCGGTGAAGGCCGAGCTTGCGCAGCTTCTCACCGAAGCCGGGGCACCCCCGCCGGTTCTTACCGGCGCTATGGTGGTCGGCGCCGAGCATTCGGCAGAGCTCTTCGAGCGCGCCTACGACGAGCACGCCCACCGGATGGGCCGGGTCTATCTCGGCGCCGGCAATCCTCCCACCGGCGGGGAAGGGGCGTCATGAAGGCCGATCTCGTCGTCGTGGGCGCCGGCTCGGCCGGCTGCAGCGCCGCCATTGCGGCGGCACAGGGCGGCGCAGGGAAGGTCATGCTCGTCGAGCGCTACGGCTTCTTCGGGGGAATCTCCACGCAGAGCCTGGATACCTTCTACGGCTTCTTCACCCCCGGGGACACGCCGAAGAAGGTTGCCGGGGGCGTTCCGGACCAGGTGGTGGATCGACTCGACGCCCGGGGGCAGATCTTCCTCCGGCCGAACAGCTACGGCGCCGGCACCGGGGTCACCTACAACCCGGAGTACCTCAAGCTCGTCTGGGACGGCCTGCTCGCCGAGGCGGGGGTGGAGGGGCTTCTTCACTGCGAGCTCGTGGATGCGGCCCGGACCGGAGAAGGGGGCTTTGTCCTGACGCTTCGGCATCGCGGAGGGACGGAGCAGATCGAAGCGGCGCGGGTGATCGACACGACCGGCGACGCCGTGCTGAGCGAGCGCCTGGGCTGTAAGCTCGAGGAAGCAGGACAGAGCGAGGCCGCCCAGACCTTCACCACAACCTTCCGGATGTGCAACGTGGATCTCGAGCGCTACCGGGAAGCCGGCGGGAAGCGCCTCTTGCAGGAGAAGATGGCCGAGGCCGTGGATAGCGGGCGCTATCCCCTGCCGCGGAAGAAGGGAAGCGTGCACCCCATGGTGCAGCCCGGATGCATTGCCACGGTGGCGGTGCGGGTACCCTTTTCCTCGCCCTTCGATCCCGGGGCGCTGACCCGGGCGGAGCAGGAGGGGCGGCGGCAGGCCTTCGTCTACGAAGACTTCCTCCGGGGGGAGGTGCCCGGATTCGAGGATGCCCGGATCATCGGCATGTCCAGCCCCCAGATCGGCATCCGGGAGTCCCGGCGCCTCTACGGCAGGTACCGCCTCACCCGGGAGGACTGTCTGGGCCGTGCACGCTTCGACGACGCGGTCATGGTCTGCGGCGCCCCCATCGAGGACCACCGCGAGAACGAGGACGGCGAGGAGGAGACCGAGTGGGTCTACATTCCCGAGGGCGGGGTCTACCAGGTCCCCTACCGCGCCTTTCTCCCGCGGGAGATCGACGGGTTGCTGGTTGCCGGGCGCTGCTTCAGCGCCACCCACAGCGCCCAGGCGAGCTGCCGGAGCATGGCGCAGACCATGTCCATGGGGCAGGCCGTGGGAACCGCCGCGGCGCTGTCCCTTCAGCGGGACTGTGCCCCTGCGGATGTTCCGGCGCCGCAACTGCAGGAGCGTCTCCGCACCCTTGGGGCGGTTCTCGAGGAGCCCACGGAGCCGGCCCGGACGGGCCGGGACGACTGGCGGAAGAACCGCGGATAGGAAGGGAGTATGGGATTCTACGCAGTTCCCGAAAACATTCACGCGCAGGTCTGGGTGGATCTGGTTACCGAGCTCGGCTGGACGAAGCGCCGGAACAAATGGGTGGATGCCTTCGTCGGCAAGGCGACCCACTCCTTTCTGGAGGGCCCCTCCTTCGACGGGGATGGGAATCTCTACGTGGTGAACTTCGCCTTCGGGCAGATCGTGCGGATCACTCCGTCCGGATCGCCTGCGGTGATCTGTGAGTACGACGGCGCTCCCAACGGCATGCAGGTCGGGGCGGACGGCTTTCTCTACATCACCGACCGGCAGAACGGAATCATGAAGCTCGACCCGGCCTCCGGAGTTATCGATCTGCACTGCGGAGCCGAGCGAATGCCCGGCGGCTTCCAGGGACTGAGCGACATGACAATTGCCCGGAACGGGGACATCTACTTCACCGACCAGGGGGATTCGCATCTCCTCAAGCCCACCGGACGCATGCTCCGGCTGAGCGCGGAGGGCCGGGTGGACGTGTTGATGGAGGGAATTCCCGGGCCCAACGGCATTGTCCTGAACCCGGCGGAGAGCCACGTCTTCGTCGCGGTGACCTACGGCCCCGCGGTATGGCGCGGCCGGATCCGGAGCGACGGCGGAGTCGACAAGGTGGGTGTCTTCCAGACTCTCCAGGGCGGCTACAGCGGCACAGACGGTCTGGCCATGGACCGGGACGGCGGGCTGGCAGCCTGTCACAACCGCATGGGCACCGTCTGGCTCTTCGATCCGCGGGGGGAACCCCGCTTCCGGGTCCGATCGCCCGCCGACGCCGGGGCGAAGATTACCAACGTCGCCTATGGCGGCCCGGACAACGGCACCCTCTACATGACCGAGACCGAAACGGGGAAGATTCTCACGGCCGCGGCGCCGGTGCCAGGTCACTACACGGTTGGGCAGAGGTCGTCGAGGTAGCGACCGCCGCGGACGAAGACCTCTCCCGAGGAAGGGTCTCCCCTGTTGCGAGGAGAACCGACCTTCCGCGCGGGCGCGGCAGCACCCCGGGTCAAGGCGGCCCTTTATGCGGCGCGCCGCACCTCGTATGCTGGTAGCAGTGGACGGTCGGCGTCCCGCCGGCCAGGGTCTCAGCGGTCAGGTCCCGACGGCGAGGAGGTTGCAGGGTGAGAGAAGAATCTGGGAACGATGCTCACGGTCACCGCAAATGGTCGCTTCTTGTCCCTACCAGCATGGGCGTTCGACTGACACCGAGGAACCGGCAGCCGGTTCATACCGCCCGGGACTTCGCCATGCAGGTAACCAGTGCGGAGAGCAACGCCGCGAGCGTTGCCTCCTTTCTCGGTGAGCCAGTTAAGGTTCTCACGGCGCTGGTGACGGGCAGTCCCATTGCGCGGATGATTGCGGACGACCTCGCCCGCCGGGGCATGCATCTGGAGGCGCGGTATCTCGACCAGGGCGGCCCCTGGGGGCATCGGCACCAGATCAATCTTGCCGACTCCGGCTTCGGGGCCCGGGCCCCCCGGGTTCACAACGACCGCGCCGGCGAAGCGGGCCGCACTCGGTCCGCGGGTGACTTCGATCTGGACCGCATCTTCGAGGAGGAGGGCGTCAGGATCGTCCACACCTCCGGCCTCTTTGCCGCGCTCTCCCCGTCGACCGGGGAGCTCTGCCTGGAGATCGCCCGGGCGGCGCGGAAGGCCGGAAGCGTGGTGAGCTTCGACCTCAACTACCGCGCCTCCTTCTGGGAGGAGGAGCCCGACCGTCTCCGGGAGACCTTCCGGGAGATCGCCTCCCTTGCCGATATCCTGGTGGGCAATGAGGAGGACTTTCAGCTCGCCCTGGGCCTTCCCGGCCCTGAGGCGGGCGGGTCCGATCTGGCCGCCAAGATCGATGGCTTCAAAGCAATGGTAACTCAGGCCGGCCGGGAGTTCCCGCAGGTCCGTATCTTCGCTACCACGCTCCGCGAAGTCGTGAGCGCCAACGAGCACCTCTGGGGCGCCATCCTCCGCGCCGGGGTAGGCGACGGTGCGGCGCCGGCCTGGCACGTCGTCGAGCCGCGGCCCATCCAGGTCCTCGACCGAATCGGCGGCGGCGACGGCT
>CAZZIE010000015.1:45617-48886 GCA_964654185.1 uncultured Spirochaetaceae bacterium
TGGGGCGCCATCATGTGGGCCGAGGACCAGTGGCACGTAGTGGAGCCGAGAGAGATTCACGTTCTGGACCGAATCGGCGGCGGCGACGGCTTCGTCGGCGGCCTGCTCTACGGCGTGCTGCGTGGTTGGTCCGCCGAGGAGTGCCTCCACTTCGGCTGGGCGAGCGGCGCCCTTGCCGTGAGCATGGAGACAGACTGCGCCCAGCCGGCGGACGAAGGAGAGATCTGGAAGATCTGGGAGGGCGATGCCCGGGTGAAGCGGTAGCTCCGTCTTCCGTGATTGCGTGCCACTCCTATGCCACGTTGTAGCTGGAACACGACGGACCTGCCCGCGTTGGTGGCCCACTGTCACGGGTTGGAATGACATTTCGCTTGGAAAATGGCATTTCAAGTGGTAAGTTCGAAACATGAGAACCAAAACGAAAGTGGACGGCGCTGGACGTGTGGTGATTCCGAAACAGTTTCGAGATCACCTCGGCCTGACGCCCGGTACTGAGGTCGAAGTCGTGAGCCTTCCGGATGGGCTCGCGCTGCTTCCGGAACGGAAACAGCGCCGGATCGTGCGTCGTGGCAAGGTGGTCGCCGTTGACACGGGCGCCGGGCCCGCCTCCGTTGAAGACTTTGACCTGAGTGCGGTGAGGTCGGAACATCTCGACCGGATGGCAGGCGGACGCGGGTGAGTGTCGGGGTCGATACGTCCGTGATTGTGGCTGCGGTTCACGCCAATCATCCGCTTCACAAGTCCACTGCTCAGTGGCTGGACGGCGCGTTTGCGAGTCAGACCGTCGTGGTTACCCATCATTCCATCCTGGAGGCGTACGCCGTACTGACCCGCTTGCCCGGCGATATGCGTCTCACCCCGACGGAGGCTGACACGGTGCTCCGTGGCACTCTCCGCGAAAATGCCGTCGTAGCGAATTCCCGCGCTTCCGAAATGTGGACGATCATGACGAGAATTCAGGAGATGCCCGCATCGGGAGGTGCCTTCTACGACGCCTTCACCATAGAGTTGCTCGTCGAAGCAGGGGTTGAAGCAATCGCAACCTTCAATGTCAGTGACTTCGTCCGGCTCATAACGAAGGTCCGGGTCTTCGATCCCCTTGAGTAGGCTTTCTCCGGCCGCGCAACCTAGTACGTCTCAATAATCGCCGTCAGGCGACGGTAGAGGGTGCCGATCCGGTCGGCGCAGTCCGGGTCCAGGTCGATGCCGGCCTGGTCGGTCTCGTCGGAGACCGCGTCGAGGCTCGCCAGGGTCTCGTAGGCGGCGGTGTAGAAGTTCTTCTGGGGTTTGAACCAGTAGGTGCCGCTTCCGTCCGTCTGGAGGGAGAGGAAGGAGAGCGCCTTCGTGCTCTTCTTGCCCTTCACCATCTTGAGAGCGTAGTGCAGATCTGCGCAGAGTCCGTCGACATCGCTCTCGATGAGGTAGCTGCGCTTCTTCGGCCAGCTGGTGGTGTAGTCGCGGCGCGGGTCGATGTGCGGCGCAATGCGGAAGATCTCTCCCAGCTTGGTGCCGGTGAGAATCTCCGCGTTGTCCAGGACGATCTTGCCGCGAAGGTTGGCGTGTTGCGGAAGGAGCTCGATGTCCGGACGCTGGAGTACGCGCTGCAGCTGTCGCCACGGGAGGATGGCGATCTTCTTCTTGCCCTTGTGCGTTTCGAGCTGGAAGGTCTGCCCGGCAATGCGGATCTGCCAGGTGGTGTCCCGCGCCTTCTCCTCTTTGGCGATCTTTTTCCCCTTGCCCTTGCCGGGCTGGGTGAGGGCAAGGAGGTCGTCGGTGAGCTCTCCCATGATCCGGGGAAGCCAGGAGCGCTCCAGGGGTGAGACCGACCGCGCATACGTACGGCTGGTCCGGACGATCTCCCCGGCGACCATGAACTCCGGCTGCTCCCGGAACATGACCGAGCCGGGATGGATCATGATGCGGGCGGCCGTGAGGCTGCGGAAGTTGCCGCGGCCGGCGTGAATGCAGACGAACTGGATGAGGCCGCGGGAGACTGCGCAGAGGTAGTCCGCCATGTGGCCGCCGCCGATGACCGGTACGCCCAGTCTGGATACGATCTCGCCGAGCTGCTCCTGAATGTTCCAGATCTCCGCCATGGTGCGCGGCTCGAGGTAGCGGCGCTCGCAGAACTTCTGCTTCTCCTCGGCATCTCCGTAGGCGCGCAGGAGCTTCAGGTAGGAGACGAAGTCCCCCATGTCGTCGCGGTAGCGGTGGTGCGCCTTGCGCGCGGCAAGCTCCTCGCCCTCCGGCAGGAGAAAGGGCGTGTTAGAGGTGAGGAAGGCCGCCGCCACCAGGGTCTCCTGTATGACATCCGGGTAGTTCTGGATTGCCTCCACGATGATCCGGGAGTGCCGTGGCAGAAGCGGGAACTCCGCCATGCGCCGGCCGATCTCCGAGAGGCTGTTGTCCTCATTCAGGGCGTCCAGCAGGAGCAGCGTCTCTACCGCGGCAATGATGTTCTGCTTCCCCGGCGATGAGATGAAGTCGAAGGACTCGAAGTCGCGAATGCCGAGCTCCGCCATGCGGAGGACCACCTCGGAGAGGTCGGTCCGGTAGATCTCCTCCAGGGTGAACAGGCTCCGCGTCTCGAAGTCCTCCCGGGTGTAGAGGCGGTAGCAGGTGCCCGGGCGGGTACGGCCGGCGCGTCCCTTGCGTTGATTCGCCGAGGCCTTGGAGATGGGACCTTCCACCAGGGACGAGGTGAAGCTCCGGGGATTGTAGTAGTTCATCTTGGCAAGACCGGAATCGATGACCGAGGTAATGCCGTCAATGGTGATGCTGGTTTCGGCAATGTTGGTTGAGACGACGATCTTGATCTTCCCCTGCGGCGGGGGTGGAAAGACGCGATCCTGCTCCTCTTTGCTGAGGCGCCCGTAGAGGGGCAGGATGTACAGCTTCCTGCTGTAGGGCTGCATCCGCAATTCGGCGATTGTGTCCTTGATGAGCTTCTCGCCGGACAGAAAGATGAGGATGTCCCCTTCGCGCTCCTCCTGCATGATCCGGCCGACGATCTCCGTGATCTTGCGGACCAACTCCTCTCCGTGATCCTCCACCAGGGGCGGATCGTAAACGACCTGTACCGGATACATCTCGCTCTCGATCCGGACGATGGGACAGGAGTCGAAGTACTGGGAGAAGACCTCGGCGTTGATGGTCGCCGAAGAGACAATGACCTTGAAGCTCGGTCGCGCTTCCAGAATCCGCTTCAGGAGTCCCAGGATGAAGTCGATGTTGAGGCTCCGCTCATGGGCCTCATCGATCATGATGAC
>CAZZIE010000016.1:0-47557 GCA_964654185.1 uncultured Spirochaetaceae bacterium
CGTACCCGAAGATGGAGACCACCGTAATGGCCAGGAGAACCGTCGGAAAGGAGAGCACCCCGTCCATGACGAGCATGAGGCCGTTGTCCAGGACGCCTTCGGCCAGACCGGCGACAAGGCCGATCACCAGGCCGGTGACCAGAGCCACCGAGACCGCGACAATCCCCACCAGCAGTGCCGACCGGGCGCCGTACATAACCCGGCTGAGGACGTCACGACCGAAGTCATCGGTGCCGAGGACGTGGCCCGCACTCCCCGGGGGGAGAAAGCGCTCGTTCAGATCCTGGGCGGTCGGATCCGCCGGTGCGAGGAGCGGTGCCGCCGCAGCCATAATGAGGAGAACCACGACGAAGAGAATCGAAATGTAGAAGAGGGGCCCGAAGACGGTGCCGCGGCCAACCGACGCGGCACCCGGGGCAATCTCGCTCATTGAGCGTACAGCGTATCAGTTCCTGGTGACTCGACGGAAGTCGAAAGTGTCGAGCTTCGCATCCATGTGGAAGCCTTCCACGGAGCTTCGCAATCCGATGTACCGGTAGTTCGACCCCACGTAGACGTGGGGGACCTCCCGGGCCATGAGCTCAAGGACACGGGCGTAGAGCGCCTTGCGCTCCTCGAAGTCGACGACGCTCCGCGCTTCCTCGATAAGTCGGGCGGCCTCCTGGTTCTCCCAGTGGACGTAGCTCCGTCCGGTGCCGTAGCCGCTCAGGCGCCCGTCCGGGTCCAGCTTTCCGGTGTGACCGACGACGGTAAGGTCGTAGTTGCCCCCGCGATAGACATCGCTCAGCCAGGTCGACCAGTCCACCAGGCGCAGCTCAATGGTGAGGCCGACCTCGGAGAGCATGTCTTCGTAGATCTGACCCGCCTGGACGTGAGCGTCGTAGTTCTGGGGCAGTGCCATGGTCAGCGGCTCGCTGAGATCGAAGCCCGCCTCTTCGAGCTTCCGTCGCGCCGCTTCAGGGTCGTGCGGGAGGATCTCGCTGTAGTCGACGTAGTAGGGGTCGCTGTAGTCCATGAAGGTAGATACCGGCTCACCCCCGCCGTAGGCGGTATCCAGAACGGCCTGCTTGTCGATAGCCTGGGAGATGGCCTGGCGCACGGTGACCTGGTCGAGGGGCGGCCGGTTGGTGTTCATGGCGAGGACCATGACCAGCGCCGAGAGATCCTGCTGCACCCTGGTCTCGTCGTTCCGGCGCAGGAGCGCTACGTCCTCGCTCGGCACGGTGTCGATGATATCCAGCTCACCGGCGATCAATCCCTGTACCTGCACCGAGGGCTCCACGATGATGTTCATTACCACACGGTCCACCATGGGCACGCCCTCCATCCAGTACGAGGAGTTCCGGGTCATGACCACGCGGTTGTCCCGGACCCACTCCTCGAAGACGAAGGGTCCCGTACCGACCGGCTCGTTCGCGAAGTCGTGACCCGCGTCGATGAGACGCTTCGGAAGAATGGCGCCCCACCCGGAAGCCAGGGTGGACAGAAGCGGCGCGTAGGGCTCCGAGAGCCGGAGGACGACGGTTTCATCATCCGGCGTCTCGATCCGCTCGATCGAGTCGAACTCGCTCGCCTTCGGCGAAGAGAGTTCGGGACTCATGAGGCGCTCAATGGTCGCCTTCACGTCCGCCGAGGTGAGGGTGTCCCCGTTGTGAAAGGTCACCCCCTCGCGAAGGTTGAACGTCCAAGTGAGGTTATTATCCGAGACGTTCCAGCTCTCGGCGAGAGCCGGCACGATGCGCCCCTCAGCGTTCGGTTCCACCAGGGTGTCATAGAAGCTTCGGACGACCTGGAAGGTCAACGTGCCGGAGGTTGTGTGGGGGTCCAGGGTATCGGGGTTGCCGGAGAGGGCAAAGTTGATAGTCGATTCTGCGCCTTCCTGCACTCCCGTGGCGAAGAGGCCTCCGGGAATGGTCAGTAAGAGCGCCACCGCAATGGCGAGGGTCGGAATGCGAGGTGTGCGTTGCATTGCTACTCCTCCTTAACGAAGTAGGCGTTGGGTTTGGTACGGTCGTGAAATCCGGTTGCGCTCTCGAAGAGCCGCCGGGTGTACGGATGTTCCGGCTGCGAAAGAATACGCTCCGCCGGTCCGGTCTCTACGAGCTCTCCGTCCTTCATGACCGCCACAAAGTCACTCATATACCCAACCAGGTTAAGATCGTGTGAGATGAAGAGGTATGTCAGCTCAAATTTGCGGCGGAGACGTAGAAGAAGGTTGATGATCTGGGCCTGAATGGAGACATCCAGGTTGGACACCGGCTCATCCAGAATCAGAAACGCCGGCTCCATGGCGAGCGCCCGGGCCACGCAGATGCGCTGCTTCTGTCCCCCGGAAAACTCGTGGGGGTGGCGGTTCATGCGGTCCGGGGAGATCCCGACCATCTCAAGGAGTTCGGCAACGCGGTCGCGCTGCTGCTCCCGGGGTACACCGTGGTTGGACAGCGCCTCACGGATGCTTCCGGCGACGGTAAGCCGGGGATTGAGAGCGCTGTTGGGGTCCTGGAAGACGATCTGCATTCGGCTCCGGAAGGCGCGAAGCTCAGCCCGGGACAGCCGGCCGAGCTCCACCCCGGCGACGCTGACGCGCCCGCTGCTCGGGGGATCGAGGTAGAGGAGGGAGCGCGCGAGCGTGGTCTTTCCCGACCCGGATTCCCCGACCAGGCCCATGATCGTGTTCCGGGCAATGGTGAGGGACACTCTCTTCACGGCGGTCACACTCTCCCGGCGCCCCTGGAACACGCCGTGCGGGTGGAAGGTCTTCTCGAGGGAGTCAATGACGACGAAGGCATCCTGGACGACCGAGGCATCCTGGGAAGGGCCGCTCATTTCGTCTCCTCGCGAGCGCTGCCCTCAAGACCGGTGTATTCCGTTACCCGGTGGCACGCCGCCATGTGATCGTCCTCGTAGTACAGTTCCCCCGGAATGGTGTTTCGGCACACCTCTTTGGCCAGGGGGCAGCGCGGATGGAAGGCGCACCCCGGCGGCACGGCCTCCGCATCCGGGACGCGACCGCGCACCCCCGAGAGCTCGACCCCGCGGCGCTCGGCGCTCGGAATGGAGAGCAGGAGGAGCTGCGAGTACGGATGGAGGGGCTGCGCGAAGAACTTCTCCGCCGGGGCGGACTCGACGATCTTGCCGGCGTACATGACGGAGACCCACTCGGCGACGGACTGCACGACCCCCAGGTCGTGGGAGACGAAGAGCACCGCCATGTTCAGCGCGTCCTTGAGCTTCAGGAGGAGATCCAGGATCTGCCGCTGCACCGTGACGTCCAGGGCGGTAACCGGCTCGTCCGCCAGGAGGAGCCGGGGCTGGCAGGAGATCGCCATGGCGATCATGGCGCGCTGCTTCATGCCGCCGGAGAGTTCATGGGGATAGCTCTGCAGAATCGACCCCGGCCGGGGGAGCTCGACGAGGGCCAGGAGCTCCTCGGCGCGGCGCCGCGCGGCGTCGGCTGAGCTCCCCCGATGGAGGACCAGCATCTCCTCGATCTGCCGACCAATGGTGAGACTCGGGTTGAGGTAACGGCCGGGCTCCTGGAAGACCATGGCGATGTCGTCGCCCCGGAGGTTTCTCAACTCCTCCCGGGACAGCTTCAGAATGTCCTGTCCTTCGAAGTCAATGCGGCCATCTTCGACCACGGCGGGAGGCTCGCCGATGCGGAGGATGGCGCGGGAGGTGACGCTCTTGCCGGATCCGGACTCTCCAACCAGGGCGTGCATCTGTCCGGCCCGGATTTCCAGGTTGACCCCGCGGACCGCTTCGGCCTTCGTGTGGCGTCCGAAGAAGCTGACCCGAAGGTCCCGGGCGGTGAGGAGTGTTTTCGTCGAAGTCCGGGTCGTGCTCATGGCGTGCGGGCTCGTTCAGGAAAGACGGATCCTTGGATTCACCACGGCGTAGAGAATGTCCGCAATGAAGTTTGTTACCGAAAAGGCCACGGCAATAAAGATCACACCTCCCTGCACCAACGGAAAGTCCCGCTGGTAGATCGCCGAGAGAAAGAGGCGGCCGAGGCCCGGGATCGAGAACACCTGCTCGACGATGATCGAGCCCCCCAGGAGGTAGCCGAACTGAATCCCCGCCAGGGTTATCACCGGGAGCAGCGCGTTCCGCAGGGCGTGGCGGTAGACGATGGTGTGGTGTTTCAGCCCCTTGCTCTCCGCGGTGACCACGTACTCTCTTGCCAGCTCCTCGATTGTCGAGGCACGGACGATCCGCACCAGCAGGGCGGCGCGCCCGACTGCCAGGGCCAGAGCGGGCAGCACGAAGTGCCGGAAGGTGCTCGCCCCGAAGAGGGGAAAGAGCCGCAGATTCACCGAAAACGCCAGCAGGAGGAGGATGCCGAGCCAGAAGGAGGGCACCGCCATGCCGAGCTGCGAGAAGAGCATGCCGGCGTAGTCCCAGCCGCTCCAGCGCCGCACCGCCGAAACCACGCCGATCGGGATTGCCAGCACCAGGGAGATGGCGAAGGCGAAGATCGACAGGAACAGCGTAATCGGGAAGCGCTGCAGGATGAGGGTCAGCACCGACTCGCCTGAGAAGAAGGACTCGCCGAAGTCGAAGCGAAGAACCTGCCAGAGCCAGTCGAAGTACTGGACGATGACTGGTCGGTCCGTACCCAGGCGCTCACGAAGCGCCTCAACGCTGTCCTCGTCGGCATCTATACCGGCAATGACGGCGGCGGGATCGCCGGGAATCACGCGGACCACGAAGAAGATGATCGTGGAGATGATGAAGACTGTGAGGACGAGCCTTCCGAGCCGCCGCGTGACGAAGCGAAGCATGACGCTCCTCAGGGTCGATCCACGTTGGGATCAATTCGAAGATGGTGGGTGCGCTCGAACTCCTCCTGCGCCAGGGAGATGAGCCGCTCCACGAGCTCGGGATAGGAAATGCCGCTCACCTCCCACAGCTTGGGGTACATGCTGATGGCGGTGAAGCCGGGGATCGTATTGACCTCGTTGACGTAGGCGTGGCCGTCGACATCCATGAGGAAATCCACCCGGGCCATGCCGCGGCACTCCAGAGCCCGGAAGGACTCGACCGCCATCCGGGTCAGGGTCTCCGCAAGGGTGGGGGGAACCTCCGCCGGGATCACCAAGGCGGCTCCGTTCTCATTCACATACTTGGCTTCGTAGGAGTAGAAGCCGTCCTGGGGCACGATCTCTCCCGGGAGGGAGGCGACGGCGGCTTCATTTCCGAGAACCGACACCTCGAGTTCACGCCCGCGGATCTCCTGTTCGACGATGATCTTCGTGTCGAACTGGAAGGCAAGGTGAATCGCTTCTTCGTAGCTTGCCCGGTTGTGCGTGCGGGAGACGCCCACGGAGGAGCCGAGGTTCGCCGGCTTGACGAAGAGGGTCTGCCCGAGACGCTCCACCACCGCCTCGTAGTCCGCTGCAGCGGCCTCTTCCGTGCGGTACACCGCGAAATCCACAATGGGAAGGTCCGCATCCCGGAGGAGGCGCTTCATGACGTCCTTGTCCATGCTGACCGCGGACCCCAGGATGCCGGAACCGACGCAGGGGAGATTCGCGAGCTTCGCGAGGCCCTGCACCGAGCCGTCTTCCCCGAAGGGTCCGTGAAGGACCGGGAAGATGATGTCCACGGAGCCGAGGGAGGTGCGCGAGGTCACGTCGATGAGCTCGCGATTCTCACCGGCCGGCGCCAGGGTGACCTCCCGGGACGACTCGGAGATCTCCCGGGGCTCTTCACCGTTGCGGTCGAGCATGCCGACGGCGTTGTTGTCCAGGTACCAGCGGCCGGACCGGTCAATGCCGATTGGGACAATGTCGAACTTGTCAGGGCTCAGAACGTTCATCACGTTGCGAGCCGACTGGAGGGATACCTCGTGCTCGGCGGAGCGACCGCCGAAGAGAACTGCTACTCGGGTGCGGCTTTCCATGGTCGACACTATATACGACATGCTCTGCGGATTGAACCGTATGGTCTACCCGACTCCGAATGCCCCCGCGGGCGTCGATTCCTGTTGATACGTTCAGTTCTGAACGATACGTTATTAAAAGAGCGATAGAGTCAAAATGCCGACACTGCAGGATCGTGACGTACAACACAGAGACGCAGCTGAACGCCGGGTTTCTCCTGAAGCCCTGGAGCAGGACCCGTACGTTCAGCTCCTGAACAGTCACGTTCAGGACCGCGACCTCTTCAAGGGCGATCCGCGGCGCACGCGGAAACGCCATCAGGAGCTGGTACGCCCCTTTCTCGACTTTTTTCTGCGCCACGACAACAACGGCTTCTACCGGAGTCTCTTCGCTGAGGCGGGGCTTCTCAATCGTCACCGGACGGCGGTTCGAGACCGGGTCTCCCTGGAAGACCTCTACGCGTTGCGGGTGAGCTCGGATGAGCTCCGGGGCCACGGTCAACGAAACCGGTTGACCGGCTTCGCCGTGCAGGACCGCGACTCCGAGGAGCCGGCGGGAAAGGTCTTCACGTCCACCGGGACGACGGAGCACCCGGCCGGACCGGTGCGGATCTACCGCGGCCCTCTGACGCTGGATCTGGCCAGACGGGTGAACGGCGGCCTCATTGACTGGGCCCTCGGGACGAAGCTCGTTGAAGGATCGGCGCTGCTCTACATGGCCGAGGGGATGGCGGAGTACAACTGGTTCGCCCACCTCGGTCGCGCCATTCTCTCGGCGAAGGACGTACGGGTGCGCTTCGGCGCCAATGTACGGGGCCGCCCCTCCGAAAGCGCGGTCTGGCACAAACTGAAGCCCGACGTCGGCGCAATCCGCGACTTCGTGACGGACGAGGAGCGGCCGAAGTACCTCATTGGGACGACTCCGTCCCTCCACGATCTCCTCGTCGACAACTCCGTCGCGCAGCGCGCCCTTCTCGGCGTCATGGCCGGGGTTCCGCCGATTCACCTGGGACAGCGCGGCGTTGTCGTCCTCGGCGGCGGGACCAAGGATCCCCAGGACCCGCAGGGTACCTCCCGGGAGCTGGTCCGCGAGATCGCCCAGTACGTGACGACGGATACCGGCAAGGGGCGCGTACCTGCCCCGGTCATAGACATCCTGGGCCTCACCGAAAGCGCCTCGATCTTCGTGGGGAGGACCACGAGTCCCCTGTCACCGCGGGCGTGGATCCACTATCCCCATCCCCTCACCTACATGCAGTACCTGGAGGGACCGGGCGAGCCGCGCCCCGTCGCGGTGTCCCGGAAAGACCAGGGCGACCGGGAGCGCCGGCTCTTCTACGTCAATTTTGCTTGTCTCGACTACCTCGAAGCGGTGGTGTCCGGGGACATTGTCGCCCCGGTCTTCCGCGACCAGATGCACCAGCACGGCTTCGTATTCCGCCACCGCCGGTAGTCGCCGTTATCTCGGGCTCCCCTTGGCGGCGCGCCGAGGCGGCGCATGGCGCTCCTTCGGTGCTGTCGCCGCTAAGTCAGAAGCGAATCCCCGTTCCGAAGGTCACCCCGAGCCCGAAGGACTGCAGCGCGAAGGGGTAGATGTCCACGACCGGCCCGTACCCGAGCTCAAAGATAAACGAGTAGTGCGAGATGACCACCACCTCGAAGCCGACCCCGACTGAGGCGGCAACGTAGGGGATGAAGGGTTGGAGCTCGTAGGTTGGTTCGGGCCAGACGTAGTCGTCCGGAATCAGGTCCGGAATCTCCTCCTCGTCCAGGCTCGAGGTTACCTCCATCCGGCCGCCCTGACTGAGGCTTCCGTAGACGAAGAGGGCGCCGCTGAGCCAGTCGGCGACGTCTGCGGAGAAGAGGCGGCGCATTGCGTCGCCCCTGACCAGGTAGCTGAACAGTACGTCACCGCCGCCGGTCAGGGCGTCGGCGTCGCGAGCGACAGTACCGGTGAGCAGGTACCCGGTCCTGTCGTTCCAGCGCTGGTAGTGGAGCCCGCCGGTTACGAAGGGAGCCTGATTCACCACGGTGTTCTGCGCTCCCAGGGCGTTGGGAAGCCGCCCGAAGACGTCCTCATCCTGGTCCTGCGCGGCGGCAAACGACACCGCGAGGACGAGGAGAAGGGCCGTAAGCATCGATCCAATAATGATTCTTCTCATGGCGACCTCCTAGTACCGGAACCGGACGCCGCCGGCGGGCTGCAGGCCGAAGTCACCGGCAGAGAGGCCGGTGATCACGAAGGTGCCGGTGTAGAGCAACTCCACCGGGAAGGAGAAGTGCTCGAAGAATACCGTCTCCACGCCGAGACCAATACCGCCGTGGATTCGTGCGTTGAAGGATCCCGGGGCGATGTCTGCGTAGTGGCCGATCCCGGCGACGGCGTAGAGCAGGCTGTCGACGCGCTCATGCAGGGCGGCTTCGTGGATCTGGTACATCCCCTCGAAGCCGATTGCGTACTGTCCCTCCTGACTGGGAAGGTAGTACCCGCCGCCGGCGATCTGCCAGCCGAAGCTGCCGAGCCACTTCTGGTAGGAGAGCCCCACGCCGCCGACGTAGCCGGCAAAGCCGCCGAGGGCCTCGTCGAACTGGCGCACGTTCGGCTCCGGGGAGGCTTCCTGCGCACCGAGCGGCGCAGTTGCCGCAAGGAGCAGGACTCCTGCGATGAGCATGACCGCCGCGGGGAACATGACGCCTCCGGGAAGCGGAAGTCGCCGCGGGGCCGCGATGCGTGCGCGATGGGGCGCACGGTGTGGTCGGAACAGCCGACCCGGTGTCGCTGTGGACATGTCTGGTCACTCTCCTGTGCTCGGCGTCGACGAGGGCTCGCGCGAACTGATGCAACGGCACCAACGGCGCCGCACGTCGTCGTGTGAGGGAATCATAATCCTCCGCGGCCCCGGCGCACAACAAGAATACGGCGCAGAACACGTCTGTCCCGGGCCGCGGTGCCCGCGCGGCCCCGCCCGCCCTGCCTGGTTCCGCTGCGCCCCGCCGCCTCGTCTCGTCTCGGCTGCCCTGTGCCGCCTCCCTTCCGCACCACCCGGCATTCCTGACTAATCGAGTAAAAAATATTCGTTGTGTTTCGGCAATGGTGTTAGTACCCTGAATTCAGGAGTCGGTCGGCTGACCGCCCTAAGCCGGTTGACCGACCCGAAGCACAACCTCGAAGGCATTGGGGAGGATCCGCCGGATGTTTTCTTTTGACACCTTGCCCGGACTCTTCGAACACGCCACAAAGAGCTACCATCATGAGGACGCCCTGAACTTTCCGCAGGGAGAGGAATGGGTCTCCTACTCAACCTGGGAACTGCGGGAGCGCGTCGTAGCCCTGGCACTCGGACTCCACGACCTGGGCGTCGAGCGGGGTGAGCGCGTCGGGATCATTGCGCCGCCGTGTCCTGAGTGGATCATGCTCGATCTGGCCATCCAGATTGCAGGTGGAGTGACGGTTCCCATTTTCAAGCGCATCTCCCACGAGAGCTTAAGTCACGAGGTGAGGGATTCGGCCATGCGCTTCCTCTTCGTCGGCAATCCGGCGGAGGTGCCCATGGCCATGGAGCACAAGAACGGTCTCTTCCGCATCGTCACCTTCGGCTACGACGGGGCGGATCATCTCGACTTTGCCCGGCTTCAGGATCGGGGCAGGAAGATCGCCAGGGGTGATCCCGCCGTATTCGACGCCCTGCTGGTCCAGGTTCAGCCCGAAGACCTGGCGACCATCATCTACACCAGCGGCAGCACCGGGCTTCCCAAGGGCGTGGAGCTGACCCAGAACAACATCGTCTCCCAGGTGAAGGCGACGGAGCAGCGCTTTCCAAACGACCAACGAAGCGACGTTGCGCTGTCGGTTCTTCCTCTGGCGCACATCTTCGAGCGTATGGTCATGTACTTCTACATTGCCTGCGGTCTACCCGTGTACTTCGTCGATGACCCTAAACGCCTCGCTGAATACGTCGCCCGGGTCAGGCCTGCGACGTTGACCGTGGTCCCGCGGATCCTCGAGAAGGTTCACGACAAGATGGCGACCCGCGTCGTCGACGCAGGAGGCGTGAAGGCGCTTCTGGGAAGGGCGGCAATCCGACGCGCCGAGCAGAAGGACATTCACGCCCGCCGAGGCGTGTTGGATACCCTTTTCGATCGACTGGTCTACCGGAAGCTCCGGGAGGTATTCGGCGGACGACTTCGGTATGCCATCTCAGGGTCCGCCAGGCTGGATCCGACGATCGCCCGATTCTTCATCAACATCGGCATTCCGGTGTACGAGGGCTACGGGCTTACCGAAGCCTCCCCGGTCATTGCCGCCAACTATCCCGGGCACCGGAGGATCGGGACGGTAGGACCGCTCTTTCCCGGAATCGAGGTCCGGAGCGATGCCGACGGCGAGATCCTGGCGTCCGGTCCCAACATCATGAATGGCTACCACAACAACCCGGACGCCACACGAGAGACCATCACCGCCGACGGGTGGTTCCGGACCGGTGACCTGGGGCATCTCGACGAGGACGGCTATCTCGTTATCACCGGCCGCAAGAAGGAGCTCCTGAAGAAGTCGACCGGCGAGTACGTACCGCCGCAGCCGATAGAGCACGCGGTGGGCCGCCACGCTCTTGTCGATACCGCGGTCATCTTTGCGGACAACCGCGCCTACGTCACCTGTCTCATCTTCCCGGATATGGAGGAGCTTCCTCGCGTGAAGGAGGAGGCGGGGTATGAGGGCATGACCGATACGGAGTTTCTCCACAGCGACTACGTACAGGAGCAGCTCTCCGCGCACATTGAAGAGGTGAACCAGCATCGCCACCACAGTGAGCGTATCGAGCGCTTCCACGTCATGGATCACGCCGCGAGCGTCGACACCGGCGAGCTCACACCCACCTTCAAGGTTCGGCGATTTCACATTGAGGAGCTCTACCGCGAACTTATAGAGGAGATGTACGGAGCAATCCGCGGCTGGAAGTAGTGCACACTCGAAAAGGACGGAGCAGATATGAAGGAACGCCTTGCAATCATCGATGGAATCCGATCACCCATGACGAAGGCGGGGAGCGCCCTGAAGGACGTCCAGGCGGACGACCTCGGGGCCATCGTTGTCCGGGACGTCATCAACCGATGCAGAATCGACCCCGGGGACGTCGAGGAAGTCATTATCGGCAACGTCGCCCAACCGACTCACGCGGCGAACATCTCCCGGGTCATTGCCCTGAAGGCCGGCCTTCCCAATCACGTCCCGGCGTATACCGTGCACCGCAACTGCGCGAGCGGTATGGAAGCGATTACGACGGCGGCAAACAAGATCAACGTCGGCCACGGCTCCGTCTACATGACGGGAGGCGTGGAGAGCATGAGCAACATCCCGCTGCTCTTCAACAAGGAGTACACCGAGTTCATGAGCCGCCTCTCCCGGGCGAAGACGGGCCGGGAGAAGCTCAAGGCGCTCTTCGGGTTTCGCCTGCGCATGTTGAAACCGGAGATCGGCCTGATCCAGGGGCTCACCGACCCGGTCAGCGGCATGATCATGGGGCTCACCGCGGAGAACCTGGCCCGGGAGTTTCACATCCCCCGGGAGGAGCAGGATGCCTACGCCCTGCGCAGCCATCAGCTCGCCACCAGGGCAATGGAAGAGGGGATCTTCGCCGAGGAGATCGTGCCGGTCCCGACCTTTCCCGATCTGGGTACGGTCGTCTCGGAGGACATTGGCCCGCGCAAGGACTCGAGCATGGAGAAGCTGGGAAAGCTCAAGCCCTACTTCGATCGGAAGAACGGGACGGTCACGGTCGGTAACTCCTCACAGGTGACCGATGGTGCCGCGGCGCTCCTGGTCATGTCCGAGAAGGAGGCGAAGCGTCGCGGACTGGAACCGCTCGGCTACCTGAAGGACTACGCCTACGCCGCCCTCGAGCCCGAGCGCATGGGCCTGGGGCCTGCCCACGCAACGGCGCGTCTCTTCGAGCGATCCGGCGCGACCATGAAGGACATTGACTACATTGAAATCAACGAAGCCTTTGCGGCGCAGATCCTCGCGGTGGAGCGCGCCTTTGCCTCGGAGGACTTCGCCCGGAAGGAGCTCAACCGGAGCGGCAGGCTCGGGGAGATCGACCGGGAGAAGTTCAATATCCACGGCGGCGCCATTGCCATTGGCCATCCGGTAGGCATGACCGGCGCCCGGATCGTTCTGCACACCTTGAAGGAGCTCCGGCGCCGCAACAAGAGCACCGGACTCGCCAGCCTTTGCGTCGGCGGCGGTCAGGGTGCGGCGCTGCTTCTGGAAGTCGCGTGAGGGCGTGTCGCATGAACAGATCGTGCGCGCGCCCGCGTCGCGGAAGCGGGCGTCGCATAGGCGAAGGTGGAACACGAAAAAAGCCGCATACCACTCGGAGGATCCACAATGGCTGAGCATGAAACCATAACCGCACCCGATCAGAGCGTTGAAACCATGCACCGAACTGAGGAAGAGGGAATTGTCACCCTGGCATTCGATCTGCCGGACGAGCGGGTGAACAAGCTGACCAGCTCCGTCATGGAGGAGCTGGACCGGCACGTACGCGACCTCGCAGGCCGCAGGAACGTGCGGTTTGTCATCTTCAAGAGCGGCAAGCCCGGCGTCTTCATTGCGGGAGCGGACATCAACGAGATCAGGGACATTGAGAACGAGGACGATGCCGCAGCGAAGGCCGGGGCCGGGCAAGATCTCCTCAACCGCATTGAGGACTTGCCCTTCCCGACGCTCGCCCTGATCAACGGCGCAGCCATGGGGGGAGGGCTGGAGCTCGCGCTGGCGTGCGACTACCGCATCGTGACGGACAACCCGAAGACGAAGCTGGGACTCCCGGAAACCTCCCTCGGCATTATTCCCGGCTTCGGCGGCACCCAGCGGCTGCCGCGGCTCGTCGGTATGAGCCAGGGCGCCACCATGATCCTCACCGGTAAGCCCGTGGACGCGCGGAAGGCGGAGAAGATCCGCCTGGCCGACGCCCGCTACCCCGAGGCCTTTGCGGAGGACTGGACGCGGAGCTTCGTTGAGCAGGTTCTCTCCGGAAGCGGCGCCGCGAAGGTTCGGGCGCGGCGGAAGCCTCGCTCCCTCGGACAGCGCCTCCTCGATCGTACGCGATTGGGGCAGGGTCTTGTGCTCCGCCGGGCGCGAAAGGACGTTCTTGCGAAGACCGGCGGTCACTACCCCGCGCCCCTGGAGGCGGTGAAGGTCCTCAAGAGGACCCGAGGCGGATCCCGGGCCCGGCGCATGCGCATTGAGCGGGAGCACTTCGGCAGACTCGCTCCGACGCCGACCTGCAAGAACCTCATCAACCTCTACTTCGGTCGGGAAGGTGCCAGGAAGCATCCCGCCATGAAGGCGGCGCCACCGGCACCGGTGCATGAAGCCGGTGTGCTCGGCGCCGGTGTCATGGGGGGGAAGATCGCCTGGCTCCTCAGCAACGGCAACGTTCCCGTGGTCATGAAGGACATTGACTGGTCGGCGGTGCAGAAGGGCTACCAGTCCGCCCGGGAGTCCTACGACTATCTCGAGAGCCGCCGGAAGCTCGATGCGCGACAGGTCAATCTGAAGCTCCACAAGATTGCCGGCACCATCTCCTATGACGACTTCGGCGACCCGGACGTGGTCATTGAGGCGGTGGTTGAGCGACTGGACGTGAAGCGGAAGGTGCTTGCCGAAGTGGAAGAGCAGGTCCGGCCGGATACGGTGATCGCCAGCAACACCTCCGCGTTGTCCATTACCGAGATGGCTTCGGAGCTGAAGCATCCGGAGCGCTTTGTAGGCATGCACTTCTTCAACCCCGTCGACCGGATGCCCCTGGTGGAGGTCGTTGCCGGGGAGAAGTCGTCGGCGGAGGCGATCAGTGCGGTTGGCCGACTCGCCGTGCAGCTGGGGAAGACGCCGGTCTTCGTGCAGAACTGCCCGGGCTTTCTGGTGAACCGTCTTCTCATGCCCTACCTCAACGAGGCGGTCATCATGGCGGAGGAGGGGGCCGACTTCACGAAGGTCGATAAGCTCCTCAAGGACTTCGGCATGCCCATGGGACCTTTCCGGCTTCTTGACGAAGTGGGCATTGATGTCGGCCATGAGGTGGCCCGGACCCTGCACACCGCCTACGGGGAACGTATGGAAACCGGCGCCCTCTTCGACGCCTTTGAAGGACACGATCAGCTCCTGGGGAAGAAGAGCGGCCGGGGCTTCTACCTCTACGGGAAGAAACCGAAACCGAACCCGGAGATGAAGGGCATTCTCAGCGAAGTGCGGCGCACCTCAGCTCAGGGGAGTCGGGGCAGCCGCAGCACCGCGGGGCGGCTCTCCGACTTCGACCTGGTACATCGGCCCATTCTCAACATGCTGAACGAGGCGTCCCGGGCGCTCGAGGAGCGTGTGGTCGAAAGCCCCGGGGAGCTCGACCTGGCCCTCGTGCTGGGCACGGGATTTGCGCCTTTCCGGGGCGGTCTGCTCCGGTACGCCGATGACGACCTCGGAATCACACGCATCCACGACCTGCTTGCGGACTACGCGGAGCGCTTCGGACCGCGCTTCACGCCGGCGCCGCTCATCCACCGTCTTGCCGGCGCGGGGACCGGCTACTACCAGGCGGCCGCGGCGAATAATATGCACTGATCGGTGGGACCTCGGCGTTGCGTAACCTACTCACAAGCCTGTTGATGGCACTGCGCATAAACCGTTACCGAGTCGTAGGTTGCCGGCGCCCGGCCTGCGAGAGTCCTCTTGTGGGCGCCAAAGCCGAGCAAACTACGTCTGCACCGTGACTTGCCGGAATCCTATCAACAGGGTTGCGGGTAGGTTACGGGCGCCGATCGTCACATGTTCTCAAAGACGCGCCTGTGCGCCCGCTCGCGCAGGGTCCTTCGGGGCGAGCCGTAGGCTCGCTGGATCTCTCTGGTCTCGGCGCGGAGGTACTCCAGGAGCGCCAGGTCTTCGTCGGAGTACTCACCATTGTAGCGGCTGGTGAGGGAGGCGACACTGGCAACGAGCCAGAATGCCGACAGGCTCAGATACGTCATTCGGCGCAGATAGAACTCCTCCCCGGTAATGTTCCTGCCGTACTTGCGCAAGCCGTGAGCCAGGAGGCGCCGGAAGAGCTTCTCGCTCACGGCGGCGGTCTTGAGGGCGCGCTTCAGGGTGGGATGGTCCGCCTTGAGCCTGCCGAGGAGCCTTGGGCTTCGAAGTCGCCACAACGCCAGAAGCTTACCGATGGGGCCTCGCCCCGACACGCTCTTTCCGGCGTTTCGGAACACCGTTAGGGGCGGATAGATCGTATGGATCTCGCTGGTGCCTTCGAAGATCGTGGTGACGCGGAAGTCCCGCATGCGCTTCTCGTAGGGCTGCGTCGAAATGAATCCGGAGCCCCCGGCGGTCTGCAGGGCGTCGTAGAGGGTGTCCCAGCAGCGATCGGTACCGTAGAGTTTGCAGTGTGAGCTTTCAATGGCGACGTTCCGCAGGGGCTCGCTTTCCAGGAGCAGAGCGGTGAAGCAGGTCATGTTGGCCGCCGCGAAGGCGTGAACCTTGCCGCGAACCAGCTTCTCCTGAATCAACTCGAAGTCGCGAATGGGCATCCCGAACTGCTTTCGCGAGGCGGCGCGTTTGGTCATGTCCGAGACGGACTGTCTCATGAGACCGGCGCCGGCGGCGCCAAGGCCCAGGCGTCCGTAGTTCAGAATATTCATGGCGATCTTGAAACCGTCGCCGGGTTCTCCGATCAGGTTTGCCGCGGGAACGCGAACGTCCTTGAACTGAATGGGAGTGGTGGAGCTGACCTTGAGACCCATCTTGGGCATGTCCTTGCCGACCTTCACACCCTCCCGGTCACGTTCAACGATGAAAGCACCCATGTGACCCGGATTCTCCGGGTCGAGTTGCGCAAAGACCGTGAAGGCGTCGGCGTAGTTGCCGTTGGTGATGTAGGTCTTGCTCCCCGAGAGGATGTACTCGTCTCCCTGCTTCTCCGCCTTCGTTTCAATGCTCTGCGCGTCCGAGCCCGTCCTGGGCTCCGTCAGGGCGTAGGCGAAGACCATCTCGCCGCTCGCCGCCTTCGTCAGGTACTTCTGCTTCTGTTCGTCGCTGCCGAAGAGGACGATGCCCTTCAATCCGATTGAAAGATGCGCCAGCGGGACAAGTACCAGGGCCATGTCCGTCGCGGCCATCTCCTCGACTACCCGCAAGTACTCGGACAGGGTGAAGCCCAGACCTCCGTACTCTTTGGGGATGGTAAGCCCGAACATTCCGAGCTCCCGGAACGAGTCCATGAGGGAGTCGGGTACGCGCCCCTCCTTCTCGAGCTCCAGCGGCGCGTAGGCACCTACGATCTCGCTGTAGCGTTGCACGAAGTCTTCGACCTTCCGCTCGTCGACGCCGGTGAAGTCCATATAGCAGAGATCCTTCCGAAGATCCCCGCCGTAGAGGTGCTCGAGAAAGCCAAGTGCCTTTTCGCTCATCGCGTCCTCCCTTTCGCCACAATACGCCCGCCGCGCACCCCCGTCAAATAACGCCGGCTCGCCTGCACCGCTGCGGTGCGCCCGCGGCGCAACGCCCCGCCGACGGTGCAAGGGGAGCGCGGCCGCGCGGCGGTGGACACGGAGTACCGGGTGACGGCCGTTGACATCGATCCTGAAGGAAAGAAGCCGGAGTCACCCCTTCGCACCGGGTATTCCTTATTGACACGTACCCTCTATTCCCAAATAGTAGGTGCATAGGCGTTGTGGCGCTGCCGGCGCTGCACGGTGTGGCAACGGACATGGGACGGGAGGCGCTCATGGCGGACCCCCTCGAAAAGGTCCTCGGCAAGAAGATAAAGGGCACTCGTGTGGTGCCGTTGGTTGTGAAGATTGCCGCAATCTTCACCGTATTTCTCTTGCTCTCGAACTTTGCGACGAACTACATCAACCTCATGTTGAATCGTGGGGAACAGATCAGGCTGCTCAACGATCTGCTCATCCAGGACCTGAAAGAGCTCTACACCTTCGCAGGCAACCAGTACGACATTCTCCAGTTCCAGCAGAACAGGGAGAGCACCATCTCCAACCTCGAGCAGAAGGGTATGTCCGTTCTGGATGGGGAGATGGCGGTTGCCCTGGGAGTCCGTCCCGACGGGGAGATTTTCTTCCAGGGGTCCAACATTGATCCGCTGGAGCAGTTCCCGGATCAGGAAGTCCTCGATCGCATGAACAGCGACCTGGAAGCCGGCACGGAACAGGGCAGCGTCTACTTCGACTTTGCCGGGAACCGGTACTTCGGGGTCTTCAAGTACCATCCACGGTGGGAGGCCTTCATTGTTCGAGGCGAGGAGCTCGGGGAGTTCTACGCCGGGTCGGTGCGGATCTTCCGGAACGTCTCCTACATCATCATCGGGCTTACCATCCTGGTCGTGGTCGTCGGCGTCTTCCTGGTCCGCTTCATCCTGCGCTACGTGAGCCGCATCACCCAGGAGATCATGAGCATGCAGGAGGAGCAGCGTCTGGGGCTGGTGGACATGAGCAACGCCCCCAACGATGACGTCTCCTACCTGGGTATCGCCTTCAACTCGTTGTCCAATACCGTCGACAACCTGATGACGATCTTCAAGAAGTTCGTCGCCCGGGACGTCGCCCAGCGGGCGTATCAGGAGCGCCAGATTCGTCTTGAAGGTGAGCCGCGGGAGCTCACCATCCTCTTTTCGGACATTCGAAGCTTCACCAACATGACCGAGACCCTGGGCACGGACATTATCAAGCTGCTCAACATGCACTACGATAAGGCGATCCGTCACATCCACGATTATCGCGGTGACATCGGCTCGATCATTGGTGACGCCCTCCTTGCCATGTTCGGGCTCGTCGGGGATGAGAAGACAAACAAGTCCTTGGACGCGATCAACGCGGCCTACAGCGTCCATGAAGTCGCCGCGTCGTTGCGCCAGGAGATGCACAAGCGCAAGGAGCAGATCGTCCAGCAGCGCGGTGGGCTTACCGAACCGGAAGAACAGGTGTACCGGGCGGTTCTGGTGGAAGTCGGTGTCGGCATTGACGGCGGTGAGGTTTTCTACGGAAACATCGGCTCGGATCAGCGCATGACCAATACGGTTATCGGCGACAACGTCAACAGCGCGTCGCGCCTGGAAGGACTGACGCGCCTTTACAAGGTTCCCGTTGTCGTCTCCGAGTACGTCAAGAACGAGGTCGAGAAGGAGTACGCAGACTACTACTTCATGGAGCTGGATCTCATTCGAGTAAAGGGGAAGACGCAAGGCGTACGCATTTACTGGCCCATCCAGCGCGACAAGATCGATGACGACATGCAGTCCGACATCAACCTCTTTCAGGAAGGGTTGCGGCTCTACTACGAGGGAGATTGGAAGAAGGCGCTCCCGAAGTTCGAGGAATGCAAACTTCCGTTGGCGGATGTCTTCAAGCGGCGTACACAGTCCGGGCCCGCTCCGGATGACTGGGATGGCATATGGACAATGAAAGAGAAGTAGGCAAAGGTCGGTCTCGCCGCCGGAGCGAACAGGATCCACAAGCCCTTGTCGAGCGCAGCAAGATGCTCTTTCTTCAGGAGATCCTGCGTGAGGCCGGGGAAGAGACGCAGCAGTACGATGCCTACGAGGAGTTCGCGAAGACCAAGCGGAATCGGAGCCTCATGGTGCCGGGCATTATCCTGCTTCTGGTTGTCCTGTTCGGAGTCGGCATGTTCTTCACCACCCGGCGCATCGAGTCCAATACCCAGGACGTACAAGTAACCATCCAGGACGTAGAAGACGTCGATCTGATGGAGGTTCTCAATACAGCGCAACGTCTCGAGAATCAGATCGCCGCGGTCCAGGATCGGATAAACAATCTGGAGGAGGAGCGGGACTCCGCGATCACCGAAGTCGAGAGCGGTCTCGAACGGGATATCCGGTTGATTGAGGAGCAGACCGACCTTTCCGAGGGCGAGCGCAACAACAGGATCACTGAGACGCGCAACGAGGCGCAGGCGGAGATCGAGCAGATACGAACGGAGTACAATGAACAGATCACTGAAGCCGAAGAGGAGCTGGCGGACCTTCAGCAGCGCCTGGACCAGTACGACGCGCGACGCCTCGAGCAGGCACGGGAGCAACAGGAAGTCCTGGACAACCAGGAGCGCCTCCACGAGCTTGAGATGGAGGAGCTCCGGGAAGACTACGAGGAGCGCATTGCGAACATCCGCAGCGACTACGAGGACCGGATTCAGGAGCTCGAGACCTTTCAGGAGGAGTTTGAAGCGCGGATGCGCGAGCGTCACCAGCGGGAGCTCGAGGAATTGACCCTCCGGTACAATCCCGACCTCTCCGACTCGGAGATCGGCGACCTCCTTGCGGCGACGGTGGCGCCGTCGCTCCTGGATGCGGAGGGCGTCTCCGACTTCGATCAGCGTCTGGCCCGGGAGGACGTCTCAGGGGCCGATCAGTATCAGAGCCTCGCCGATCAGGTCGGCGCCTTCGAGGAGATCGTCAATCGCCTCCAGGATATTCCCTACGAGAACAGTATTCCGAACGCCCTGAGTCAGCTCGAGGCCCGGAACCGGCGCATAATCCAGGAGTACGAGCGAATGTGGATGGAGCTCGCCGATACCGTCGACGAGCGCGACGAGGTGATTGCCGCGAGAGATCGCGCCATTCGCAACCTGGAGTCGACGATCAGTGATCTCGAGTCCCGGATCAACCAGTTCGTGTTCGCCCTGCGCGGCCTTACGACGGAGAATCGTGAGAACGGCTACATTCTCGACCCGCGCCGGACCGACCGCATTCTGGTCTACCTGGACCGAATACGGGAGGTCGAGGAAGGTACCGTCGGTCTGGTGTTCCGGCAGGACGATGAGTTCATCGGACGGATTCGATTTCAGGCAGGACAGGACGGAACTACCACCGCGTCTCTCGTCGAGCTTGCGGACGGCAAAGAGCTCCGGCCCTTCGACAAGGTATTGATCGTGGTTCAGTAGGAGAGGGATATGAAAAAAGCGGCACTCTTCATTGTTGTCATGCTCAGCGTCGCCTTCTGGACCTACGGGGTGGAGCTTGGTGACCGTGGGTACAGTGTGCTGTCCCAGAGGCAGGAGGAGGGTATTACCCTCTTCGAGGTCCGAAGCCCCCAGGGCAATCGGTTCATCGTCGGCCGCGCCGGCGATACCTTCACCGCTCAGCAGCTGAGCAATCTCGAGACCGTGCGACGAACCTTCTTCGGCTTCGATACGATTCGAATCGACAGCCTGAAGGTCCTCTTCTACGAGGATCGGGCGGAGATCCTCCTGGTCCCGTCGCGCATCTCATACGACGGGACGAATCTTCTGCAGTACATCCCCTCTGGCATGCAGTTCTATCTGCGGGAATCCCTGCAGTACGACTTCCGCATGGTCGTCGGCGAGTTCTTCGTGCGGGTCCGTGGGGAGTTTCTCTCGGAGGAACAGCTCCTGAACCGCATGAGCGAGGCCGCGGCGAATCCCGTCGCCTTCGTGCAGAGCACCGACCCGCGCTACCTCTTCGAACAACTCAACGAGATCAGAGACAGTATCGATGAGGCCGAGAGCGTCGCCGTGAGCACCGCTGAGGATATCCGCGCGCAGCTCTCTCAACGCGTCGAGCAGGCGCAGCGGGAGCTCCGTGAATCCCAGCGGGCAGCCCGGGAGCTGCAGAATGCTCTCACCGAGCTCGCCCAGGCGCACGAGGAGCTTCAGGCGAGCCATGAGGAGCTTCAGACTTCCCATATGACCCTGCAGTCGGCCTACGACGATCTCCTGGGGCGACATGAGCAGCTCAGAGAGCAGCACATTGCCCTGGAACAGGAGTTCCTGAATGCACGGTACGGCGTGCTCGTTCTCAACAACCGCGGATGGTTCGGTCGCATTGACCTGCCGGATCCGACAATGGTTGCCGAGCTCGTCGCCATGAAGGAAGACAATCCCGACCTCACCGTGGATGAGGCCACCGACCTCATGAAGGAGCGCTTCCCGGAGGCGGACGTCGACAAGAACGAGATCTTCCTGGTCTTCGTGATGTACTTCAACGAGACGGAATAGGCGGGGCGTCGCGTCGCGTTCCCGGCGCGGCGCCCCCGCGCGGCGCCCCCGCACGGGCAGCGCGAGGTCGGTGATCCGAACGGGTCGCTGGTCCGCGAACGGCCCCGCTCGCCGCGCCGGGTTTCTTTGGGGCTTTTCAGAATTTCACACTTCTGATACTTTCGCGAACGACCGTTAGGTACGTCGCGTACCCATCATTCTCATACTTCTTAGAGGGTTCCTCATCATGATTGCGCTTCGCAACGTTTCGAAGACATACGGGGATCACCGCGCCGTGGACAACGTCTCCTTCACGGCGAACCCCGGAGAGATCTTCGGCCTCCTCGGCCCGAACGGGGCCGGTAAGACAACGGCCATCCGCATTCTCATGAACATCCTCGTCCCGGATGCCGGCGAGGTCATGATCTTCGACCGCCACATGCGGGAAGAGGACAAAGCCCGGATCGGCTACCTCCCCGAAGAGCGCGGTCTCTACAAGAAGGTGAAAGTACGAGACATGCTTTCCTATCTTGCGGACCTGAAGGAGGCTCCGTCGTCGGAGTCGGGGCCGCGAATCGACCGCTGGCTCGAGCGCTTCGAGCTCTCCGAATGGGCGGACAAGCCGATTGATTCCCTGTCGAAGGGAATGGCTCAGAAGGTGCAGTTCATCGGCGCCGTAGCCCACGATCCCGATCTGCTCTTCTTCGACGAGCCCTTCTCCGGGCTCGATCCGGTCAGCGCGGACGCCCTGCTGCAGTCGCTCCTCGACCTCAAGCAGCAGGGAAAGACGATTCTCGTCTCGACGCACATCCTGGAGCAGGCCGAGAAGCTCTGCGATCGCATCTTCCTGATTCACAACGGACGGGAGGTGCTGTCGGGATTGTTGAAGGACATCAAGCAGGAGCGCGGCAAGAACACCGTGGCGGTGGAGTTCTCCGGTAACCCGTCGGCCTTCGAGGGTATACCGGGTGCCACGCCGGTTGTGACCTATCCGCGCTACATTGAGCTGGAGCTCGCCGACGGGACGGTGCCGGATTCGGTGCTGCGCGCCGCCATGGGGTCGGTCTCGATTCAGCGCTTCGAGGTGAAGGCACCGTCGCTCCATCAGATCTTCGTCCAGGAAGTCGGCCAGTCAATTCGCGAAATAGAGGATCAGGAATGAACAAGACACTACGCGTAGGGCGCATGGAGTTTCGGCAGACCGCCATGAATCGCGCCTTTGTCATCATGACCATAATCGGACCCTTCCTCATCCTGGCGATCGCCGGTTTGCCCTCGCTGGTAGCGTCCTCCCAGGAGGTCGAGGAGGGCACGACTGTCGGAATCGTTGTCTCGGATCCGCAACTCCAGAGCGCCATCGGCCGCGCCCTGGAGGGCTCGCCGGTCGCCGTGCAATTCAGCCGCAGCGAGGCGGATTTTGAGGAGGCCGTTGAGGCGGGGGACATGCAGGGCTACCTCGTCTTGCCGAGCGACATGGGGGCCGACCGCATGGTGTATCGCTCCGAATCGGGGACCGACATCCTGGTTGCCCAGCTTCTCGAGCAGGCGGTCGGAGAGATCGTGATCTCCCAGCGTCTCGCCGGCGCCGGGCTCAATCCCGCCGAAGTGCGGGAGATGACCTCCCGGCCGCGGGTGGACGTTCGCCGCATCGGAGCCGAGCAGGGGGACGATGCCGACGGCGGCAATGTTCCGACCACCATCATTGCCGGCATTGCCTTTTCCCTGCTCATCTACATGAGCGTGATTCTCTACGGCCAGGCGATCGCCCGCTCGGTGGTGCAGGAGAAGACCTCCAAGACGGTGGAGATCATGCTCTCGTCGGTACGGCCACGGGATCTGCTCTTCGGGAAGATTCTGGGCAAGGTGGTAGCGGGGGTCATTCAGTACGGCATCTACGTCGTCGTGGGACTGCTGTTCATTTCCTTCATTGCGCCGCTCTTCGGCATTACCGTGCCGGGTGTCATTACCGTGGGTAATCTGCTCTACCTGGTGGCGTTCTTTCTCACGGGGTTCCTTCTCTACGGCGCGGCGTATGCGGCGATCGGCGCCGCCGGTGAGGACGAGACTCACGTCAGCCAGTTGGGGTGGCCGTTGCTGCTCTTTCTGGTGGGCTCTCTGGTCTTCGCCTCGTCCATCGTCCTCAATCCAAACAGCTCCATGTCGGTGATTCTGTCGCTCTTTCCCTTTACCTCCCCCATCGTCATGATGCTTCGAGTTCTCGTTGACCCGCCGGCGGCGTGGCAGATCCTGCTCTGTTTCGCACTGCTCATCGCCACGATCGGCGTGGTGGTTGCTCTCGGGAGCCGGATCTTCCGGGTCGGCATTCTCATGAGCGGGAAGCGCTTCGGCTGGAAGGACATTGCCGCCTGGTTGAAGGTGTAGCGCCGTTCCGCCCGGAGCGGCGCCGGCGCCGCGGCGCGGCACAGCAATGCGCTGGTGGCGGCGGGCGTGCCCGCGGCGCCCGCCCGGCGCGGCCTCGCCCGCCGTTTGACAGTTGCGAACCCCCCGGCGTAGCTTTCGAGGAGTAATGGACTTCACCCCTCTGGTCTGGGCAATTCTCGGCGTCCTCATGACGGTTTCGGAATTCATTGTCCCGGGCTTCGTCATATTCTTCTTCGGCGCCGGAGCCCTGCTCACGGCCCTGCTTACCTGGCTCCTCGGCGGCCTGCAGGGCAACTACGTTTTCCAGATTCTCATCTGGGTCGCCTCTTCGAGTCTCTCTCTGGCCCTGCTCCGGCGCTACTTCGCAAAGTCCTTTCGCGGGAGCGAGTATCAGGGGCCGCGGGATGACGAGGTGATCGGCCATCGGGTGAAGGTGATCGAGGCGATCACGCCGGATGAGCCGGGGCGGGTACGTTTCCGCGGTACCTCCTGGCTCGCACGCTCATACGACGAAAGCTACGAGGCCGGAGAGACGGTAGAGATACTCCAGACTGAAGGAAGCGGCTTCGTCGTAACAAAATCCATCCTCGGGGATGACGCACCGCCGCGGGTCGAATAGGCCTGGGCAAGGAGGCATGCATGGGTATGCTTGGAGGGTACGGGCTCCTGATCGGGCTCGTCGTCGTGGTATTCCTCGTCTTTTTCAAGCTGATCCGGATCGTGCCGGAGGAAGAGGCGTGGATTGTTGAACAGTTCGGGAAGTTCCAGCGGACCCTCGGTCCGGGCCTGCACCTGGTTATCCCCTTCGTCCAGAAGGTGGCATATCAGCACACGCTCAAGGAAGAGGCAATCGATGTCTCCCCGCAGGTCTGCATTACCCAGGACAACGTTCAGGTAACCGTGGACGGGATCCTCTACCTGGAAGTCCGGGATCCGGTGAAGGCGAGTTATGGTATTGAGAACTATCGCTTTGCCTCGGCACAGCTCTCCCAGACGACCATGCGCAGCGAGATCGGAAAGATCGAGCTCGACAGGACCTTTTCGGAGCGGGCGGAGATCAACGACGCCATTGTGAAGAGTGTCGATGAGGCTTCAGATCCCTGGGGCATCAAGGTAACCCGATACGAGATCAGAGATATCACGCCGACCCCGACGGTCATGCAGGCCATGGAGCAGCAGGTCCGCGCGGAACGTGAGAAGCGCGCGGAAGTGCTCTCCAGCGAGGGCGAACGGGAGTCCCGGATCAACGTCTCGAAGGGCGAGCGCCAGGAAGCCATCAACCTGAGTCAGGGTGAACGGCAGAAGCGGATCAATGAGGCGGAGGGCCGCGCCCAGGCGATCGAGGTAGTAGCCGAGGCTACTGCAGACGGCATTGTTGAAGTCGCAAAGTCGATTGGTGCGCCGAAAGGCCGGCAGGCGGTGAGCCTCCGCATTGCCGAGCAGTTCATTCAACAGCTCGGCGAGATCCTCGACACTGCGGAGACGGCGGTCTATCCCTACGATCTTGCGCAACTCAAGTCGGTTCTCGACTCCATGCTCGCGCGGACCGGACTGGACGGCCGGGGCCCGGATGGACGCGCCGCCGACGGCAGCGAACGGCACGGCAGCGGAGCGCGCGACCGCGGGGCGTCCGGAGCCGAGGGTGCGCGCAGCGGTGAAGGGCGGTCCGACCGCGACACCGGCGACCGCCGCGGCGGCCCGGGCGCTCAGCGGGGCGGCCCCGACCGAAGCTCGAGTAACTCCGCGCGCATGAGGGGGGAGCTATGATCGCCGTTCTCGAACCACTCAATCTCTTTCTCATTCTGCTGGGCCTGGCAATACTCATTGCGCTCATCCGAAGCATCAAGATCGTGCCTTCCCGGACCATCCTGGTGGTTGAGCGGCTGGGAAAGTATCTCAAGGATCTGGATGCCGGATTGAGCATACTCGTGCCCTTCATTGACCGGGTGAAGTATCAGCACAGCACCAAGGAGCAGGCGATCGATGTACCATCGCAGCCCTGCTTCACCTGGGACAATGTGAAGGTCGATGTGGACGGCGTTCTCTACTTCAAGGTCGTGGATCCCCGGAAGGCGAGCTACGGCATTGTCGACTACCGCTACGCCACCATCCAGCTCGCTCAGACCACCATGCGCTCGGTCATCGGCAAGCTGGAGCTTGACAAGACCTTCGAGGAGCGCGAGCGGATCAACGCGGAGATCATGCAGGGCATCGATGAGGCTACGGATCCCTGGGGCGTCCAGATCACCCGTTACGAGATCCAGAACATCCGCGTTCCCGACGACATTCTCACCGCAATGGAAATCCAGATGAAGGCGGAGCGGGAGAAACGGGCGGACATCGCTCGCAGTCACGGTGAACAGGAAGCGAAGATCAACTACTCCTCCGGCATCATGGAGGAGGCGATCAACCGCTCCGAGGGCGAGAAAGAGCGCCGTATCAACGAGGCGCAGGGACGTGCCGAAGAGATCCGCGCCCTCGCGCGGGCAAGTGCAACAAGCATCCGGAAGATCGCCGCGGCTCTCGAGAGCGAAGGCGGGGAAGAGGCGCTCGTTCTGCAGATCTCAGAGGGCTACATTGCCGAGCTGAAGAAGCTAGCCAAGGAGGAAACTCGTCTCATCCTCCCGATGGATCTGACCAACATCAACTCGGTCCTCGAGACGGTCAATCAGATGGTGCAGAAGAACAAGAACCTCGGCACCGACGCCATGTAGGCCGCCGTGGCGGGATCCCCGCTGCTGCCGCGAAGGCGCCGCGCCGGAGGCGGTCGCGCCGCCCGGTGGGGCCCTCCCCGCCCCGCCCCGTCAATCCAGGTGCGGGGGATTCTCTCCCGGGCCCGGTTCTCTCCCGGCATCGGCCACGGCGGTGTACTCCCGCAGCGAATCGACCACCATGTAGTAGCGGCCGGAGAAGTTCCAGAGGAGGAACCCCTCTGTTCCCGACGCCAGGGAGCCCTCGATCTGCTCGGTGAGATAGCGGGAGTACTCCGGCTCTTCGAGGCGCAACTCTCGGCCGATCAGAAACGCCTGGACGTAGGGGCGAATCAGCGCCGCGTCCTGCGTGATGATCCGGGCGCGCTCGGATCCGACACGGTAGATGTCCCGCGCCCTGCGGTAGAAGTCGCGGTCGCCGAGGAAGCGACTGTCGAAGTGACTCGGATAGTACATGGGGCTGATGACGTCGATGTGCCGGGCGATCATGGCGATGTTCTGCGCCAGATAGTCCATCTCGTACCAACCGTTGAAGCCGAAGACGTCCGTGCCGAGTGGTACCGAAATGTGATCCCGCGCTTTCGCGAGGAAGGACTCCAGCGCATCCACCCGGCGCATGCGGTCCCGGCGGTGCGGAAAGGTCATGTGGGCGACCGGTCCGTCCGAGGGAAAGCGGATGTAGTCGAACTGGATCTCATCGACCCCGCGTCGCTCCAACTCTTCGGCAATGGCCACATTGTAGTCCCACACCTCTTCGCTGAAGGGATCGACCCAGTGCTCCCGCTGAATTGTCACGGTCTCGCCGCTCTCCTCGTCGGTCTCCTGGTATCGGAATCCCCAGGGGTCACCGCTCCGGGCGTCACGGATCGCCAGACGGCTGTCGTCAAAGTGGTAGAGCTGTTCGTCCTTGAAGACGACCTGGCGCCCGATGAAGTAGATCCCCGCCTCCTCGAGGCGCCGGCTCAGGGCATCCAGGTCAATGAACTGCCGTACCGCACCGACTTCTCGCGGCATCTGGAGTTCGGTGTCGTATGTTATCCGTCCACTGTCATCTTTGAGATCGATGACAAAGGCGTTGATTCCATTCTCCTGCGCAAACTCGATGTGAGCCTCGAGGGCATCACCCCGCGCCTGCAGGAAGGGTACGTACATGCCGTAGCGGTTGGCGGCGGTTGCCATCCGGGCGCGGGTCTCCTGCGAGGCCGGGCCCTTCCGCCGTGCAGCCGGTACCGGTGAAGACGCCTCTCCGGCGGGTGGCTCCGCCGGCAGGTCGGCGAGGCGTACCCAGGCGCCGGAATCATCGGCAGTGCCGTCGCTGCCGCCGTGGCCGTCGCCGCCGGTGTCGCCGCCTTCGGCGCGGCGATAGACTGCGTTCTCCGTCATGGCTTCAAGAGCGCCGCCCGGCGTAACCGAGAGCGCCGTGATCCGCCGTGCGCCGGTCGGCAGGGAGAGGCGGCGGCGGGAGCGCGACTCCAGGTCGAAGGTGTAGAGCTCCGTCCCAAGGCGAACTGCTGCGTACGCCGTCGTACCGTCCGGGGCGACGGCCAGGGCTGCGAAGTCGTCCACGTAGTGGGCGCCCCGTGCCAGATTGTCGAATGCAGGGGAGAGATCGCTCCAGGTCGCCCCCCCGTCGGTGCTCCGGTAGACCCCGTGGAAGCTGGTTCCGACGAGTATGTCCTGTCGGTCCGCGGGCGACACGGCACTGGCTGTGAGGTAGGCGTAGGTTCCGAACTCACTCCGGTTCGTCAGCCGTTCCCAGGCATCTCCGTCGTGGACGTAGAGATCGGTGCCGGATGTGGCGACCATGCGGTCGTGGACCCCCGGTGCGGCCGAGGCCGACGTGAGCCGCACGGGCCGGGCGTCCTCGAAGGGGTAGACCATGTACTTCGGAAGGCCCTCGGTCACGGCGTTCCACTCTCCGGAGTCCCGCACATGAAGGACGCCGTCCTCGGAGAGGAACAGCCGCGACGCAAGAACCTCCGGGGAGGAGGCGGACTCCTTCGGCGAGGGGCCGGACTCGTTGGTGGTGTTTTGGTCATGTGTATCGGGGCTATCGTTCTGCGCGGCCGCCAGGCCCGGAAGCGCCAGGAGGCAGGCAAGCAGGCAGAGGAGAGACAGCGGACATCGCACGCGTGGAAATCGCATCATGGGCGATGTTGTAGCACGCGCGGGGGTTCCGGTAAAGTGGAGCCATGATACCACAGGACTACCCGGCCATGATCGTTGAGAAGCAGGACGAGACCGTTACCCGGCGGATCGGGCGGCGCTCCATCGACGAGCTCCCCCAGGGCGATGTGCTCGTCCGGGTTGACTACTCGTCGCTGAATTACAAGGACGCCCTCTCCGCGACCGGGCACCCCGGCGTGACCAGGAGTTTTCCTCACACTCCGGGGATCGATGCGGCCGGGACTGTCGTTGAGTCCGGTGATGACGCGTTTCCGACCGGAGCAGAGGTTATTGCCTTCGGATACGACCTGGGCATGAACACCCCCGGCGGTTTCGGCCGGTATATTCGAGTGCCCGCCGGGTGGCTGGTTCCGCTTCCCGCGGGCATGTCCATGAAGACCGCCATGACCTACGGCACCGCTGGATTCACCGCGGCGTACTCCCTCGCCAAGCTGCAGGACGCCGGCATTACCCCGGAGCGCGGGGACGTCCTGGTGACCGGCGGAAGCGGCGGCGTCGGTACGGTCGCGGTCGCCCTCCTTGCCGCCCGGGGCTACACCGTTACCGCAATGAGCGGCAAGCAGGAGGCCCGGGAGCTCCTGGGCAAACTGGGTGCCCAGGAGATCGTGCCGCGCACCACTGATGAGGCGGTAACGTCTCGACCTCTCGATCGAGCCCGTTGGGCGGGAGTCGTCGACACCGTCGGCGGAGCTCCCCTCGCTCAGGCGCTCAAGGAGGTTGCCTACGACGGAGCCGTGACCTGCTGCGGATTGGCCGCCTCGCCGGCTCTGTCGACGACGGTCTACCCCTTCATCCTCCGGGACGTGTCCCTCATAGGCGTCGATTCGGTGAACTGCACGGCGCAAGAGCGGCGAAGCGTGTGGAACCGCCTTGCCGGGGAGTGGAGCCTTCCCGAAGAGCAACTGAACGCGATCGCTACCGAAGTGTCTCTGAAGGAAGTGGACGCGCGAGTGGATGAGATTCTTGCCGGCAGAGTCGTCGGCCGGACCGTCGTCCTCTTACCGGAAGACTAATCGACGTGCCGGAGGAGCGACCGACCGGCGCCCCTCGTCCTATCCGCCTTCGAAGTTGCAGCGACCGAGTTGCTTCTCCAGACGGTCCACGAAGGCGATCTGGGCGGGGTTGAGCTTTCGGCGGGCCATATCGGGAGAGAAGAACTCCGCCCGGTCGACCTCCAGGAAGCGACGGTACCGGCCGGAACCGCGCGGCCACTCAACCTCAAAGGTGTTGCTCTCAAGCTCGAAACGCTCCGGCAACTCCCCTTCGACGGCGAAGCCCTCCACGACCTTGCCCCCCTTTTGCTGAATCGTTCCGAGGGAGATGAGCTCGCCCTCCGGGGTGAAGCCCACCTCTTCACGGAACTCACGCCGCGCGGTGACCTCCGGGCTCTCATCGGGTTCAATGAGGCCCTTCGGTATGGTCCAGACGCCCTCATCACGGTTGCGAAAGAAGGGGCCGCCGGGATGTGCGAGGAAGACCTCGAGGCAATCCTCGCGAATGCGATAGAGAAGCAGTCCTGCGCTGCGCGGGTTTCCCATACGCACCGATCAACTCACTTGATGTTGCTCGACTCGGCCCACATGTTGATGCCCCCTTCCTGGGCGTACTCATCGATCTCCTCGATCTCTTCCGCGGTGAACTCGAGGTTGTCGAGCGCCTTCACGTTGTTCTCGATCTGGGCGGGACAACTCGCGCCGCTTACCACCGACGTTATCCGGGGATCCCGGAGGCACCACGCAAGGGCCATCTGGGCAAGACTCTGTCCGCGACGTTCCGCAATCTTGTTCAGGGCGCGGATGTTCTTGAGGTTCTGCTCCTTGAGAGCCGTATCCCGCTGGAACACCTCCGGCAATTGAGCCGCCCGGGAATCCTCAGGAATGCCCTCGAGGTACTTGGAGGTGAGCAAGCCCTGGGCGAGGGGCGAGAAGGCAATGCACCCCATCCCCTGCTTTTCCAGCTCATCCAGGAGATCATCCTCGATCCAGCGGTTCAGGAGGGAGTACGACGGCTGGTGGATGAGGGGTCGAATACCCATACCCCGAAGGATCTCTGCAGCCTCCGCGGTCTTCGTTGCGGAGTACGAAGAGATTCCGACGTAGAGCGCCTTGCCCTGGTGTACCGCCGTCGCCAGTGCTCCCATTGTCTCTTCCAGGGGGGTAGACGGGTCGACCCGGTGGGAGTAGAAGATGTCCACGTAGTCGAGGCCCATCCGTCGAAGACTCTGGTCGAGACTCGCCAGGAGGTATTTCCGGGATCCCCAGTTGCCGTAGGGACCCGGCCACATGTCGTACCCCGCTTTGGTGGAGATGACCAGCTCATCACGGTAGGGTCGAAGGTCCTTGTCCAGGATCCGACCGAAGTTCTCCTCGGCGGAGCCGTATGGCGGTCCGTAATTGTTGGCGAGGTCGAAGTGGGTAATGCCCAGATCGAAGGCGGTCCGGCACATGGCTCGTGCGTTCTCGAAGACGTGATCGCCCCCGAAGTTGTTCCACAGGCCCAGCGAGATTGCGGGCAGGTCGAGGCCGCTCTTGCCGGTTCGATTGAATTTCATGTTGTCGTAGCGTCGAGATGAGGGAAGATAGCTCACGGTTATGTCTCCTTTCTTTGTAAGAGAGCACAACCATTGTAGAGGCCCTTCGAGAGGTACGCAATGAACCACCACGAGAGTACGCATGAGGGTACGTCCGAGGCCGCAGCAGCCCTGCGGGAGGTCACGGCCGCCGTCGTCGACACCTCCAGCATCATCTACATGATAAAGGCCGGCTTTCTTGAACGACTCGCCTTCGAGCTCGATCTCACGACCCCACCCGAGGTTGCGTCGGAAACGGGCTGGCCGCGACTGCCGGTGCGCATTTCCCCGACGGCGTCGGGGCCTGCGGCGGCACCGGGACCCGCGGCGGCACCGGGACCCGCGGCGGACGACGCGGTCCTGGCCCTTGCGGTGCGGCGCGGCTTTCCCGTGATCTCAGAGGACCGCGAGTTGCTTATGCGCGCCCGGTCCACCGGCCTTCGATACTTCAATTCCCTCATGATGCTCAACCTCCTGGCCCATCGCGGCCGGTGTGATGCCGGGGAGTACGCGCTCTTTCGTGAGCGGCTGCGGGAGATCGGCCGCTACTCAGCGGAGGTTCTCGCCTTCGCCGACGGCGTGGCCGCCGCCATGGGGGTTCCCCGGGAGAGTGACGCGGACGATTGCATGCCATGAAGCCGACTGTCCGCATCTCGAACGGTCCGATACACCTTCCAGTGACGGGAGATTGCGTGGTAGAGTAACCGCTGCGATTGGGTATGTCTGAACACACACCGAGCGCGTTCAACTCGTACAGTAGCTATCTCCAGCGTCGCCACGGGGGCAAGACGTATCGAGTGGCCGTTGACGGCGGTTTCTCCTGTCCTAATCGATTGACCGGCCGCGACAGCGAGGGATGCAGCTTCTGCGACAGCCGGGGGGCGCGGGCGAGCTACATTGAGACGGCGGACCGGATCCGGGCGCAGGTCGACCGTGGCGTCGCCTTCCTGACGAGACGGTACGGTGCGAAGTACTTCGCCCTCTACTTCCAGGCGTTTACATCGACCTTCGGGACTCCTGAGGAGTTACGCACGGTGTACGACGCCGGGCTGGCCGCCTATCCATTTCGGGAGCTCGTGGTCTCGACGAGGCCGGACGCGGTGGACCGCGCCCGGGCGCAACTGCTCGCCTCCTATCAGACGCCGGAGCGGGACGTCTGGGTGGAGCTGGGTCTTCAGACAGCCCACGATGTCGGTCTCCGGGAGATCCGCCGGGGGCACACGGTGGCGGACTTCCTCCGTGCCTATGAGGTGCTCCGCGCGGCGGGGGTGCACATTGGCGTGCACGTTATCAACGGACTGCCCGGGGAGGGGCTCCGCGAGATCGAGGAGACCGCGGCCTTCGTCGCCGGACTCCACCCGGACGGGGTGAAGATCCACAACCTGCACATATCCCGGGGTACCGCGCTCTATCGCGAGTATCTCGCCGGGAACATGAGCCTGCCTGCGCCGCAGCGGCAGCTCCAATACGCGGCTCGCTTCATCGAGCTGCTGCCGCCGGAGACGGTGATCATGCGGATCTCCTGCGATACGCCGCGGGACTTCCGCGCGCTGCCGCGCCGGGTGGCGTCGAAGCAGCAGCTCTACGCCGCCCTCACCGAGGAGCTCGAGCGTCGTGGCAGCTGGCAGGGGAAGTACTATATTGCAGCCTGACGGAGGACCGAATCAGCATGGCGGTCAAAGACAACGACACCTGGTCTCTCATTGATCGCATTGCGGAACACTTCCGCACGAACCTCAACAATCGATATGTGCGACAGGCCTATGCGGTCATGCCCCTGGATCAGGGCAGCTGGACGCTGATCGAGGCGATTACCGAGAAGTCCGAGCACTACAGCAGTCAGGGCTACAGCTACCACGAGCTCTACGAGCGGATCCTTGCCCTTGCGCGCTTCGTCTACCACGCGCGCCGGGAAGTCCAGCCCCACCTGCGAAGCATACTCAGCCGCAAGAACGGCTACAGCAGCATTTCCACCTCGCCGAACGACCGTGTGCTGAGAGAGATCTCCGTCAACAACTTTCCGTCGAATCTCAACATCCTGGCGGATCTTGTCGACCGGCTCTATCAGCACGTCGCGTCGGTGGATCAGAAGGAGCACAAGAACCGGCCCCCGGTCTACCGGAGCATCCGGGAGCTTGCCGAGCTGGGGCGCTATCTCGTGCCGAAGTGAGGTGCACTGGTGCGCAGGGTCGCGCGGGTGCGGGCTCCTGGGGGCCGCGTGGCCGGGCCGGGGCCTCTGCAGCGCGGAGCCGGCCGGCGCGCTACATCCCTCCAGCGGTCTCGTAGAGCTCGGTGAAGAACGCCTCGAGCTCTTCCTCTTCAATCGTTGCGTAGGCGACCCGAAGGTAGGCGCTTCCAACCGCAATGGTACCGATGCCGCGGTCGAGAAGCGCCTGTCGGAGCGCTTCGGCATCGATCCCTTCACAGGCAAAGGTCATGAAATACCCCGAGTTGAAGGGGAGGGGCCGGAGCGAAGCGGGCCGCCGTGCGTCCTCGACCAGCCGGCGGACCCGGTCGAAGCGGCGCCTGAGGCGGTCGTAGGCAAGGGCCTTCTCGCTTTCGTGATTGGTGCTGTCCAGGATCTTCAGGATCAGCGACTGTGAGAGGTTGCTCGAGTTCGAGATGGAGGAGCGGATGCTGCCCTTGAGCTTCTCGTCGAGCGCGGCGTACTGGTCCGGTGAGAGTCCCTTCGCGCCGAAGGTGAGGAAGCCGACCCGGAGGCCCCAGGCGTACTCCTCCTTGGTGGCGCCGTCGACCTTGGCGGCAAGGATGTTCTCGTGGAGATCCGCGGCGTGGGCGAAGAGCGATTCCGTCGCGCTCGCCTCGTCGTAGAAGAGACCGAAGTAGGCATCGTCACAGATTACCAGGATGGATGCTCCCTGCTCGGCTGCGGAGCGGAGCGCTCCAACGACTCCCTGCAACTCCGTCACGGTAGGTGTATAGCCGGTCGGATTGTTCGGGAAGTTGAGAATGGTGACGACCTTGCCGGCAGACGCCGCCGCATCCTCCAGCGCCCGGGCGTAGCCTGTCACGTTGAGTCCGTCACCGTCGAAGAAGGGGAAGGTTCGCAGCCGGGCACCGTTGCGCTCCTGGAAGATGAGGCGGTAGTTGCCCCAGAAGAGATCCGGAAGCACGACGGTGTCGCCTTCATCCACGAAGAGATCGCCGAGATGGGCGATTGCGTTCGTCAGGCCGCTGGTCACGACGGGAGTGGACACCACTGCATCCCCGAGGGAGGGGTTCTTTGCGCGGATCTCTTCGAGCCATTTCCGTCGGAGCTCGGGGTTCCCCGCGGTCGGCGCGTACGCCACCGTCTCCGCCGCGGTGAGGCCGCGGATATGAGCGGAGAGGGCCGGCAGCAGCATGGGCTCGCCGTGCTCGAAGGCCATCCCCACCGTCGCGTTGTACTTGTGGGCCCGCTTCTTGGCCTCAGCAGTCTGGGCCACAATGCCCTTCGGAAAGTAGACGCGCCGCCCGAAGCTCGACAAAAGCCGACCGGCCACGCTGTTCTTGATTGCTTCGTTCAACTTCTCGGCGATCTCGTGCATGGAAGGCACTATAGCGATGCGTCTGCCCGTTTGCAACGGCGAACCTGAACGTTGACACCTCCATGGTTTTCCCGTACTGTTCTGCCGTTACACGTCGCGGGTCGTATACTGGTATTCCATGGATTTCTTAGACCGAGTACTGGCGATATTCTCCGGCGGGGACGACCCCGAACGGGAAAAGAAGCGAAAGCTCAAGCAGATCGGAAAGAACCTCCGAAAGATGAAGCAGCGCTTCTACAAGCCCCGCGGTCAGGAAGCACTGCCGGCGCTCGCGCGCTTCTTCTACGACATCTACAAGACCGTCGGTCCTGCTCAGAATCTCCTGGCCAACGCCGAATCCTCTTCGGGTCTGCAGGCGATCGTCATTGAGCGATACATGTCGGAAGAGCAGAAGGAGCGCAAGGAGAACTTCTCCGAGGAGGAGATCCGCAAACAGGCGGAGGAGACGACCGACACCAAGGAGCTGGGGAAGAAGCTGAAGGATGACATGGTCGGGTTCTTCAGCTCCTTCGACGCCGGGACGGTCAAGCAAATCAACGATACCTACACCAACCTCCTGGCGCTGATTCAGTTCGTCAAGTTCGACTACTACTTCGTTCTGCGAAAGTTCGACTCCTCCATCCAGGAGAACACCTTCAGTGCCAGGCCGAAGTTCGACTCAATCAACGCACAGTACGTCTCGGACGATCTGAAGGACTTTCAGGAGGTTGCCTTTCCCCTCAACCCGGAGGCCGATTGGGAGAGCGTCCTTGATACCGTGCGGGACTACAAGGGCGTCGAGGTGATCAATCGGCAGGAGTGGGGCAAAGTCCTGAGCGCAATCGACGATATCCGGAAGTCCAGGGTGTTCACGTTGATTGTTCAGCACGTCGACGAGGACCCCTACTACGAGCCCTCCGTCCGGCTGGAAAAGAAGCGAATCGTCGAGTCCTATCTCAACAAGATCAAGACGACCACCGAGGGCACCGTTCAGAAACTCCTCAACGAGCGCAAGAACCGCAAGATCGAGCAGCTGAAGCGTAAGGTCTTCGGAGATGCCGTGGTTGCCCGGACGAAGAACTACACCGAGAAGGCGAACATTGTCTTCACGAAGCGCATGCTCGCCGGCTACACGCACACTGAGGCCATCAACTATCTCAAAGCCTTTCTCCTGGACTACTTCAAGAAGGACGTTCGGGAAGTGGTGCGGGACATCCTGCTGGTTCGCGGTCAGTGGTCAAGCAACATGACCTCGCAACAGCTCTCCGAGGCGTTCCACCAGGTTCTCTCCATTTCGGATCAGATTGTGAAGTTCGATGACAGCCTGGGCGAGGAAGGCGAGCTCGGCATGAAGATCAAGCGCGCCATGGGCAAGGTGGTGGACAAGGACAAGACCTCCGCCAAACTGCTCAAGGATGAGCTCGACAAGGTCAACGAGACGGCGCGCACCATGATCAACACCTCGGCGCAGAATCTCATTACCATTGCCAAGACCATGAAATCGCTGCTGGAAGACTACGATCGGAAAGACAGCGAGATGATCATGAACTGGAAGGAGCTGGAAGGGTTCACCGAGGAGCCGCTGAAGGAGCGCATGATGGCGATCTACCAGCGCATTTACTACTTCATCCAGCTGCTTCAGATATACGTGAAGAGCTCAAGCCGCCCCTCCAAGGCCGGATAGCTTCCGCCTTCAATGCCTGAGATAGTGGCGAGGATGTTGCGCCGGGGGCTATCAGTCGTCGGCGTGAGGCCGAACCAGGGTCACCACCCGTGTGTCTTGAAGCGCTCCTTCGAGCTCGAGAAGTCTGCGTTTGGCTTCCGTGCCGCTCCCGTTGAGTGAGCGCACAGCGTACTGGCCGATCTCCCCGTTGGCCGGTACGACGCGATGGCACGGCACGACGATTGGAAGAGGATTTGCTGCCACGGCATTTCCAACGGCGCGAGCAGCCTCGCGCTTGCCGATCTTCTTCGCGATCTCGCCGTAGGTGGTGACCGAGCCGTATTGGATCTTCAGCAGGCGTTGCCACACCAGCTTCTGAAACTCGGTCCCGTCGAAGGCAAGCTCAATCGTGAAACGCTTGAGCTCGCCGTCGAAGTAGCGGTCGAGTTGATACTCGACCTCCCCACACGCGTACTTGTTCTCCTCGAAGGCGTACCTGCCGTCCGTGTCAGTGAGGTCGGTGAAGCTGAGCTGGAAGAGGCGACCGGACCGGTCGACGGCAATGTGAATGTCTCCGATAGGAGAATCGTAGGTGTGGGTGTAGAGATGCGTACGTTCCCACTCCATGCTTGTACCAAAGCATAGCATTTTGGAGCGCCGACCGCCAACGCCCGGTTTGCTCCATTTCGAATGCGTGGGGTATACTCGCGTTCATGAGTCAAGACGTAACGGTGCGCCGGGTAGGGACCGACCGCGGCCTCCTGAAAGAGTTCATTCGCCTTCCTTACAGGATCTACGCCGACAACCCGCACTGGGTTCCGTGGTTCCGGATGGACATGCGGACCATCGTCCGGAAGAAGCACCCCTTCTTCGGCCACGCCGCCGGCGAGTTCTACGTGGCCCAGCGCGGCGGCGAGACGGTCGGGCGAATCTGCGTCGTGGAGAACAAACGATACAACGACGCCCACGATACATCGACCGCGCACTTCTACTTTCCGGATTTCTACGACGATCCCGACGTAGTCGACGCTCTCTTCACGGAGATCGCGACGTGGGCGCAGGAGCGCGGGCTGACCCATCTGAGCGGGCCCATGCTGTTCGGAGGTGCTGCGGGGAGTGGGTTGCTGGTGGAGGGCTTCGAACAGCGCGCCGCCATGACCATGATGCGCTACAACCACCCCTACTACCCGGAGCATCTCGAACGGCTGGGCTTCGAGAAGTTCGAGGATCTTCTCTCCTTCGCGCTGAACCCGGTAACCTTCAAGGTGCCCGAGAAGATCCAGTCTCTCGCCGAACGCGTCCTGAAGCGCGGGCGCTTCAAGGTCCTGCGCTTCAGAAACAAGCGAGAGCTCAAGAAGATCGCCTGGGACGTTGCCAACATGTACAACATAACCCTTGGCGATCACCCGGAGGACTACCCCTTCACCCAGGAGGAGCTGGAACAGCTCATCAAGGACCTCCTCGTCGTTGCGGACCCGCCGCTGGAGAAGATCCTCACCTACGACGATCGCGTCGTCGGCTTTCTGCTCGCCTTCCCGGATGTTTCCGCAGCGCTCCAGCGGGCGAAGGGCCGCCTGAACCCCTGGACCCTCCTGGACATTGTGCGGGAGTTCCGGACCACCCGGGATCTGATCGTCAACGGCGTGGGCGTGCTGCCGGAGTATCAGCGCCTTGGCGGAAACGCCCTCATGTACTACGAGCTCACGAAGACCGTCCAGGGCGACGGCCGCATGGTAACCGCCGAGGCGAGTCAGGTCGCCGAGAGCACCGATCTCATGATCCGCGACCTCAAGACCCTGGGCGCAAGGCCCTACAAGCGCCACCGCATGTTCACGCGGAAGCTGCCCCTCTAAGCGATCTCGGGAAAGGGGTGGTCGCACTGCCACCCGGGCTCTCCGGTCTCCCGGTACCGCTCCAGGCGCCGGATGGTGAGTTCCGCAAAGACCGGATCAACGTCCGCGGTGAAACACCGAACACCGCGTTGCTCAGCCGCAATGAGAGTGCTTCCTGAATGAGCAAATAGATCGATGATTACGTCCTCCCCCTGCGGTGCGCCGCCACGCTGCCGGCCGACGCCGGTCGAAGCAAGGAGTCGGTGGATCGCTGCCAGAGGCTTCTGGGCGTAGGCGCCGGGCACGTTCTCCTTGCTGCGGTAGAACACCTGTTGCACGTCCATCCAGACGTTCCCCGGGCGAATCGTATCGCTCCGACTGCGCTCGGAGTTCTCGGTCCGACGCCCGCCGACCGTCTTGTAGTACCCCTTCAGGATGCGCGGGATCGCCGTGTGCTGGACCACGAAGGGGGGTGTCCCTCTCCGGTAGTAGAGGATCTCCTGTCGCAGGGCCATCCAGTTCTGCTGCGTTCCGTAGCCGCGCTGGTTGCGCACGGTGATCCAGCTTCGCGACTCGAGTTCCCGCTGTTCCCGAAGAAGAACTGCCACATCCGCAAGGGGCTGGAAGCCGTTTCGCTGATCCGCTCCCATCCAGAGATAGAAGTGGGCGTCCTCCGCCAGGACCGGAATGGTCGCGTCCACCCAGTGCCGGGTGAAGTCGAGGTAGTCCTTGAGCTTCCGCGCGAAGAGACCATCTGAGACGCCGTCGCCGACTCTGAAGTTGTAGGGAGGATCCTGCACCGCCACGTAGGCGCGCGCACCCTCCATGAGGGAGCGCACCTGCTCGGGCGAGGTTGCATCGATCACGGCCACCCGGTGCCCTGCCACGGGATCCTCCCACTTCTCCCCCGGCGTCAGCCGGGCGCAGGCGGCAAGGCGTTCGTGCAGCTCAGGATGGCGGTCGATTCGGGGAATGGGCTCGCGGAGAGAGCGCGGCATGGCTCCGGAGGTTACGCCACGAAGGGCGCCAGAATGCCGTGGGTGCGGTCCGGAACGTAGGCGGAGATGCGGATGCCCTCGGAGGCGTACTCCTCGTCGAGAACGACGCCGGTTCGGTGCACGAGGGCCGCCAGATCGCTGCGGTCGTACGGCAGCAGGTAGCGGGCGGCCCGCTGGTGCGTCGAGACCATGCCGGCGATCGCACTTCGCAGCTCATCCAGCCCCTGACCTGTCCGGGCCGAGACGATGACTGTGGGGGCCGAAAGCTCCGCGCCGAGCCGTCGCGCTTCCAGGTCCAGCCGCAGGGAATCCCCGGCAGCATCCGCCTTGTTGAAGACGATCAGCATGGGGCGGTTCGCTGCGCCGATCTCTGCGAGCACCTCCTGGGAGGTCCGCACGTGTTGCCGGAACTCCCGAGAGGCGCCGTCGAGGACCAGGATCAGGAAGTCCGAGATGAGCGCCTCCTCCAGGGTGGAGTGGAAGGCGTCGATGAGCTGGTGCGGCAGCCGCTGGATGAAGCCGACCGTGTCGGAGAGAACGACCTCCAAACCCGATGAGAGGTGCAGTCGTCGCGTCGTCGGGTCCAGCGTAACGAAGGGAGCGTCGTTGATCGCAACATCCGCGCCGGTCAGGGCGCGCAGGAGGGAGGACTTGCCCGCGTTGGTATAGCCGACAAGAGCTCCCATTGGCACAGGGACGTCCTGACGTCGCTTCCGGCGCAGCTCCCGCTGTTCGCCGACCTGGCGCAGCTCCTTCTTGATGGCGCCGATCCGCTCCTGTACCGAGCGGCGGTCCGCCTCGAGCTGCTTCTCACCTTCGCCTCTTGTTCCCTTCGCGCCGCCGCGTTGCCGGGAGAGGTGGGTCCAGGCGCGGCGCAGGCGCGGCAACATATGCTCGCTCCGGGCAAGCTCCACCTGGAGCCGCGCCTCCCGGGTGGTGGCGTGCATCTCGAAGATGCGGAGGATCACCTCATGGCGGTCCAGGGTCAGCCGGTGGGACAGCTTTTCCCAGTTTCGCTCCTGAGCGGCGGTGAGATCCTCGTCGAAGGCAATGTAGTCGGCCGACATCTCCTCGGCCAGGTCCGCGATCTCCCGCGCCTTCCCCGAGCCGACCAGGAGGCCCGGTTTGGGCTCATCCAGCCGAATCGGCACAGCCTGCACCGTGTCGATGCCCAGGGCGTCGAGGAGGCGGATCAACTCGTCCCGTGAATCGTCGTGTTCCTTGCGGTATACGACGAGGGCCGTCGTTTCAGTCCGGCCCTCGTTGTTGGCATTAAAGCTCGATGTGGTGCTCACTTACAGAATGTTGGCCGACCGCGCCCAATCGTAGTGGGTCGACCGCAGGTCCTCCTGGGATGGCATGGGGAAGTAGACCACGTGAGTGCCCTCTCCGAAGTAGACGCCGTGATTGATCATGGCGTATGAGAAGCCCTCCACGGATCGCTCGACATTCTTGTTCGGCTTGTCCTTCTGGGTGGTCACATCGCGAATGCAGTCGCGGAGGTGGTCCAGGTTCCGATCATAGGCTCCGCCGATGTTACCGGTATTCTCGTAGTCGTCCGGATCAACGGTCTTTAGGTCCGCGAAGACCAGCTTCGGCACGTGGACCTTGTTGGTGGTATCCGTCATGTACTCGCTGAACTCCATCGGATTGAGCCGACTTACGACCAGCGGGGTAATGGGGCACAGCTCCTGATAGATGAAATAGTCTCCCGGCGTCAGGGAGGTGTCGAAGCTCTGGGGCTTGAGCTCCAGACTTCGCCCATCCTTCGTCGTCAGGTAGAGCGCTTTTAGCCTGGAGAAGTCCAGGTGCTCCAGGGAGCGGTACACCGACAACCACACCGAGTGCTTCGGCGCACCATCTTCGTGCGCAACTGTGCGCTTACGTGCGTATTCCCAGTCGAAGTCGTTGCCGAAGCCCCCCTCGATCTCAGCGAACATGATCCGCTCGTAGGAACCGTTCTTCTTTCCCGTGGACATGTACTGTCCGAATTGCACAGGGTCCAACTGTGACGCGATCAATGCTTCAAGCGGGTTTACCGACAAGTAGTAGTGCACTTCCATGACGAATTCCTCTCGATGTGATGGTCCAAATGCGGTCTGCACATCCAGTATAACATAGGAAAACCTCTCTGACGACACGGACGCGCCCCTCGGAGCAGTGCTCATTCCGGCGCAGTCATGCTTCTCGCAGCGACACCGCCGCGCCGGATGTCGCCGTCTGGAGAGACGAACGGGTCAACGGCAGCTACACTGTTGAGAGACAATGGTCGGAACGGAACCAAAGAAAGCCCCGAACTGCCTCAAGTGCCGACACTTCCACGTCACCTGGGACCCGGCGTTCCCCCGGGGATGCCGCGTCTTCGGCATCAAGTCGAAACGGATGCCGAGCCTGGTCGTCAAGGAGAACACAGGCCACCACTGCCCCAGCTTCGAGCGGAGTCCCAGGGTGAAGTGAAGAGGCCGTCGTTGTACGGATCCGCCGGCGGTGTATCGGCGGCGCCGGCGGAATAGGCGCCGCCCCGGCGGGCGCTGCCGCCTTACAGGAATGCCCGCTTGTAGGCGGCCCAGGTCGTCCGGACCAGCGAGGTCACGTCGCTGTACTCGGGGCTCCATCCCAGGGTCCCTCGTGCCTTCTCGGCGGAGGCTACCAGCGCGGCGGGATCACCCGCCCGGCGATCACCCACCTGCGCGGTGATCTTCCGCCCCGACTCGGTGCGGGCGGTCTCGAGCATTTCCGTAACGGAAATGCCCTCCTCACTTCCAAGGTTGACCGTGAGGTCCTCCCCGCGCTCGGCAATGTGCCGGAGGGCGAGCACGTGGGCCTGGGCGAGGTCGGTGACGTGGACGTAATCCCGGATACCCGTGCCGTCGCGGGTGTCGTAGTCGTTGCCGAAGATCGTGAGAGAGTCCCGTACGCCGACGGCCACCTCCATGATCACCGGCAGGAGATTCGCCGGGTTGAGCTCCAGGCCCCGCACGCGTTCCCGGGGATCGTAGCCCGCGGCGTTGAAGTAGCGGAGCGCGGCGTAGCGGATTTCCTTGAGATCCGCGTACCAGCTCAGAAGCTCTTCAATGGCCAGCTTGGTATAGCCGTAGAAGTTGGTCGGTTCCGTCGGATGGTTCTCGTCGACGGGAAGATACTGCGGCTCTCCGTAGACCGCCGCCGAGGAGGAGAAAACGACGTTCTCAACACCGGCGGCGACGGCCGCATTCAGCAGCGAAATGGTGCCGGAAATGTTGTTTTCCGCGTACTTCTCCGGAAGCACCATGGACTCCCCGGCCGCCTTGAAGGCCGCAAGGTGCACGAGGGCGTCCACCGGCTCCTCCTCGGCGGCGCGGTTGAACGCCGTCTCGAGGGCGCGCTGATTGAGGATGTCCGCGTGGATGAAGCCCGACTCCGGGAAGAGATTCTCCCGCAATCCCGTCGCCAGGTTGTCCACCACGGTGACACGGTACCCGGCGTCCAGAAACGCTCTGGCGGTGTGGCTTCCAATGTACCCGGCCCCGCCGACAATGAGAACGTGCACGACTCCTCCTCAATCTGCTGCGTCTTCAAGCAAGCTGCTGCGTCTTTTCGACTCAGCATAGAAGAGCCACCGCCCCCGGTCAATCTCGGACGCTTGAGCGGGAGCACTCTAGTTAGTAGGATTGTCACATGGCCAATACCTATGACTTTACCGTCCCGAGCCTCGGCGAGCCGAAGATCAGAAGCCCCATTGCGTACTCGACCGTCGCGGGCGACGACATTGCCAACTACGTGGAGGACAATCAGGGTGTTCTCTACGACCTCACCATGCCCCGCGACGGCGGAATGCGGGAGTGCGGTCCCGACGAGCTCCTCGAGCCGGCGGGCCCGCGGGAGCACATCTACTTCTCGCCGGACCATGTGCGCGCCGGCATCGTAACCTGCGGCGGGCTCTGTCCGGGACTGAACGATGTCACCCGGGCGATCGTGCGCTGCCTCTGGCACCGCTACGGAGTGAAGCGCATCACCGGGATCCGCTTCGGCTACAAGGGATTCCTTCCGGAGTACGGGATCCCCACCATGGATCTCGACATTGACGAGGTGGACGACATTCACCGGATCGGCGGGACCCTTCTCGGCTCCTCCCGCGGCGGAGGCAACCAGACCGAAGAGATCGTCGACGCCATTGAGCGGATGAACCTGAACATGCTCTTTACCATCGGTGGGGACGGAACGCAGAAGGGCGCCCTGGCCATTGCGGATGAAATCGAGCGGCGGGGATTGAAGATCGCCGTCATCGGAATTCCCAAGACCATCGACAACGATCTGAGCTTCATTCAGAAGTCCTTCGGCTTCGAGACCGCTGTCGCCAAGGCGACGGAGTCCGTCAGCGGCGCCCACGCGGAGGCGCACTCGGCCATCAACGGGATCGGCCTGGTCAAGGTCATGGGCCGCGCATCCGGCTTCATTGCGGCGCACACGGCCCTCGCCAGCCACGACGTCAATTTCGTCCTCATACCGGAGGTGCCCTTCGAGCTCGAGGGTGACAACGGCTTTCTCTCGCACCTGGAGCGGCGGCTGGACCGGCGTAATCACGCCGTTATCGTTGTGTCGGAGGGAGCCGGTCAGGATCTGCTGGAAACGGAAGGCGGAACGGATGCCTCCGGAAACCGGAAGCTCGCGGACATCGGCATGTTTCTCAAGAGCCGGATTACCGGGTACTTCGAGAAGAAGAACAAGCCCATCAACCTGAAGTACATCGATCCGAGTTACATAATCCGGAGCGCCGTCGCGTCGCCGACGGACTCGCTGTACTGTTCACGTCTGGGAAACAACGCGGTTCACGCCGCCATGTCGGGCAAGACGAAGATCGTCATCAGCCTGGTGAACAACCATTTCGTCCATGTGCCGACGCGGCTGGTGGTGTCGACGCGCAACTTCGTGGACCCGGAGAGCAGCCTCTGGCGGGACGTTATTGAGGCGACCCATCAGCCCACGCAGATGACCACCACCTAGGGCGCCCCGGAACCCGCAATTCACGACCGCCGGTTGAGCGCCGGCCCGCAAGCTGCGCCTCCGGAGGCGCCGTCGGTTGCGGGGCCGGCCGCGGGACCGGCCGCGGGTCCGGGCATACAAAAGGAGGCGGGGGTGACCCCGCCTCCTACTCGATCGTGGGGCCTTCGGGCTGCCTACATCCCGAGCATCTGCTTTGCTTCGCGAATCATCTGGTTCGAGTAGCCCCACTCGTTGTCGTACCAGGACATGATCTTCACCAGATCGCCGTCGACGACCAGGGTGCCGTTGAGATCGACGATTGCTGCGGCGGGGTTCTGGACAATGTCGCTCGAGACGATCTCGTCCTCGGATACTTCCATAATGCCCTTGTAGCGGTCGCTCTTCGCCTCTTCCCGGAAGATGTCGTTGATCTCCTCGACGCTCGTCGGCCGCTCGGCAATGAAGTTGATGTCCGAGATGGAGCCGACGGGAACGGGTACGCGCAGCGCCATGCCGTCGAAGCGTCCCTCGAGCGGTGTCAGAACCTTCGTGGTAGCGACCGCGGCGCCTGTCGTAGAGGGCACAATGCTCGTTGCCGCGGCGCGGCCTCTCCGAAACTTCTTGGCCGGAGAATCTACCAGAGATTGGGTCGATGTGTACGCGTGGACCGTCGTGAGGATGGCCTTCTTGATCCCGATGCGCCGGCTCATGACCTCCACGGGCGGGGTGATGCTGTTCGTGGTGCAGCTGGCGCAGGAAACGATGGTCTTTTCATCTTTGGAGGCGGCGTTCACGCCGTGGACAACCGTCATGGTCTCGGCGCTCTTCGTCGGCGCGGAAATGATGACGCGCTTCGCTCCGGCGTGGATGTGCTTCTCCGCCTCCTCCTGCTTGGTGAAGAGCCCGGTGCACTCGAAGACCAGGTCGACTCCCATGTCCGACCAGGGCAGGCTCGCAGGGTCCTTCTCGCTGAGGACGCGAATCTTCTTTCCGTCGATGATCAGGGAGTCACTGTCGTGGCTCACCTTCTTCTGATAGCGTCCGTAGACCGAGTCGTACTGAAGCAGATAGGCGAGGTTGTCGGGAGGTACGAGGTCGTTTACCGCAACCAGCTCCAGGTCGGGCGTCTCCTCAATGATCTTGAGCGTCGCGCGTCCAATGCGCCCGAGGCCGTTGATTGCTACCTTGGCCATAAGGGTCCTCCTCATGCGAAATTAGTGATGTCTGGGTGACTGAAAGCGTGGCGGTACACCCGCCGTCGGTCCGGTGCGTCGCAACAGCGACGCCCGGGATGGAGCCGGCCGGCAAGCCGCCTTGTGTCTCAGCTTCGGCGGCCTGCGGCCGCACTCTTTTCAATGTATTGACGCATCTGAAGCGACATCAAGAGGCGGGGAACAATGTCGCCTCGATCTCGGCGAATACCTCGGTGCCCTTACCTTGCAGGAATACATCTGTAATGGAATCGGTAAAGGCCGACGGCTCGGTGTTCACCTCGATGATGGCGGCGCCGTTGTGCTTCGCGTCGTAGGGGATCAGGGACGCCGGCATGATCTCTCCGGTTGTTCCGACCACCAGGAAGACCTCCGCCGCTGCGCTCTCCTCGACGGATGCCTGATACGCTGCCGGGGGGATCTCCTCCCCGAAGAAGATGAAGTCCGGCTTGAGCACGCCGCCGCAGTCGCACCGTGGCGGAAGCTCCTGCAGGTCGATTCCGTCGACGCCGTGTCGCGCCCCGCACTTCATGCAGACCAGGCTGCGGGAGGTGCCGTGAAACTCCCAGACCTTCCGGCTTCCCGCCTTCTGATGCAGATTGTCGATGTTCTGGGTGATCACCGCATGGATGAGCCCTTCCGTCTCCATCCGCGCCAGAACGCGGTGCGCCCTGTTCGGCTCCGCCTCCCCGAAGAACTCGTAGAAGATCTCGCGAATGACCTCCCAGGTTTCCTTCGGGGCTGCGTGGAAACGTCTCAGATCGAGAACGGAGGGATCGTAGGTGCTCCACAGCCCGTTCGGGCCGCGAAACGGGGGGATACCGCTCTGGACGGAGATGCCGGCACCGGTGAAAGCGGTCGTGTGAGTTGAGGTGCGTAAGAGCTCGGTCGCTTTGTAGAGGTTGTTCGTCATGTCGAAGTCACCGTCCGCGGGCGGCTGCCATAGGCATCGGCACAGGGAAGTTGAAGAGCGGGAAAGCTGAAGACCGAAACCTGGCGAGCAAAAAAAAGCCGGCACTCAATGCCGGCTCTTACGGGCTGAACTACGTCAGCTTCCGTCTGCAATTGCGCGCTATTGCGCGTGGTTAAGAGAACGATGTGTGCCGGCGAACCGGCGTGAGAAGAGCGGCGGTTCCATGTACGTGCCTCCCTTCCTGAAACGTTCGAACCATATCCGCTTTCGCGGACCCAGCTGCACTTTGAATTCTATTCCACCCCCTGAGCGCCGTCAATGGCTCAGGCGTATTTCTCCTGAAACTCCTTCATGAACTGTGCAAGCGCCTCGGCCCCTTCGACCGGCATGGCGTTGTAGAGGGATGCGCGGCAACCCCCGACGCTGCGGTGGCCCTTCAGGCCGACCATGCCGTTGCGCTTCGCCTCGCCAATGAAGGATGCCTCGAGCTCCTCCGTCGGCAGACGGAAGACCACGTTCATGGTTGAGCGGGCGTTCTCGTCCACGGGGCAGCGGTAGAAGCCCTCACTTCCCGCAATGACGTCGTAGAGCAGCTTCGCCTTCTTGGTGTTGCGCTTCTCCATGGCTTTCACACCGCCCCGGGCCTTCACCCACTCCAGTGTCAGCATCATGCCGTAGATGGAGAAGACCGGCGGGGTATTGTAGAGGGAGTTCTTCTCGGCGTGCACCTTGTAGTTGAGGTACGCCGGGCTGTCGTCGGGGACCTTGTCCAGCATATCCTGACGGATGATGACTACGGTCGCCCCGGCCGGGCCGAGGTTCTTCTGGGCGCCGGCATAGATCAAGCCGAACTGCGATACGTCGATCTCCCGTCCGGCAATGTCGCTGGACATGTCGGCCACCATGGGTACCTTGCCACTCTTCGGGAACTCCTTCCATTGGATCCCGCCGATGGTCTCGTTCGAGGTGATGTGCATGTAGTTCGCGCCCTTGTTTGGCTCCACCTCTCCAGGCTCAGGCAGGGATGTGAAACCGCTCGCCGAGCCGTCGAAGACCACGTTTACCTCGCCGAAGAGCCTGGCATCCGCCTGGGCCTTCTTGGCCCAGGAGCCCGTAACGGCGATGTCGCAACTGCCTCCGGGACGCAGGAAGTTGAAGGGGACCATGGAAAACTGCAGAGTGGCCCCGCCGCCAAGAAGAAGAATCGAGTAGTTCTTGGGAACCTTGAGGAGGCTCCGGATCAGCTCGACCGCCTTGTTGTGGACCTCGTCGTACAGGGGGCTGCGGTGGCTCGCCTCGATGATCGACAAGCCCTCGCCGTTGGTATCGACAATGTTGCTCTGTATCTCCTGGAGCACCGGCTCCGGCAGGGTCGACGGCCCCGCGTAGAAGTTGTAAACGCGGCTCATGTGCTGACTCCTTTCGGCCAATCCTACACCGCGATACCGACTGTGTGAAGGTGTGATGAAGCATGGTATCATCCATCTCATCTATGGAAGAGATGACCCTTACATCGAGCTTTGACGGTACCGCAATCCCCCTCTACTACCGTCCCGCCGCCGGCGAGCGCCCCGAGCCCGGCGTCGGCGGTGGAACCGCGGCCGGGGGCGCCGGCCGCGGCGGTGTCGCGCCCGGCGGCGCCCCCCGCGGCGTCGTGCAGTTCATCCACGGCATGGCGGACCACGCCCGGCGTAATCACTACCTCTTC
>CAZZIE010000017.1:0-43413 GCA_964654185.1 uncultured Spirochaetaceae bacterium
CCCTGGACGCCATCAACTTCGAGCTGCGCCGCGGCGAGATCCTCGGCATTGCCGGCGTGGAAGGAAACGGTCAGACACAACTCATACGCGCCCTCTCTGAGCACTCTCCGCACGTCGACGGACAGATCCATTTCAAAGGCGAAGAGATCTCGCGCCTCGACGTACGCCAGCGGCGGGACATCGGGATCTCCCACATTCCCGAAGACCGGCACCGCTACGGCATCATCATGCCCTTCAGCCTGGCGGAGAATATGACCCTCGGGCGCCACCATCGGCCTCCCTTCGTCAACAAGCTCCAGGTCATCCAGCGGCAGAACATGAGGGAGTTCGCGGCGAAGACCATTAAGGACTACGATATCCGCACCCCCTCGGAGATGCTCCCGGCTCACGCGCTGTCCGGGGGTAACCAGCAGAAAGCCATCATTGCCCGCGAGCTGAGCGCCGAGCCGGACCTCCTTCTTGCAGCGCAGCCGACCCGGGGCGTCGATGTGGGAGCGCAGGAGTTCATCTACAAGCAGCTCGTCGCGGCCAAGCAGGCGGGCAGGGCGGTCCTGCTCATCTCGGCGGACCTGGACGAGGTGCTGTCCCTCTCCGACCGTATTGCAGTCATCTACGAGGGCAAACTGATCAAGGAGTTCTCCCGCGAGGAAGCGACTCGCGAGAAAGTGGGGTACTACATGACCGGTGAGCACGAGGGGAGTGAAGGGCAATGAAGCGTATTCGGATCAGCGGTCTGGATATCCTGTCGGCGTCGGCTCCCTTGATCGGCTTCTTCTCGGCCATCATCGTGCTGATGATCATCATCCTTGCGGTGGGGCAGAGCCCGGGGGAGGCGGTAAGCGCGATCGTGCGCATTACCACGGGAAACCCGTCGCGCCTGGCAACGGTGCTCTCCCAGGCCATTCCGCTCTTCATTGCCGGCATTGCCGTCGCGATCGCCTTCAAGGGCGGTGTCTTCAACATTGGTGTTGAAGGTCAGTACTTCTTCGGCGGATTCGTGGGAGCCCTGGCGGGCATCTACCTCCGACTGCCGGCGTTCCTGCACATACCGGTCGTCGTCATGGCGAGCATGATCGGCGGCGCCATGTGGGCGGCAATCCCGGCAATCCTGAAGGTCAAACGGGGAGTGCATGAGGTCATCACGACGATCATGTTCAACAACATCGTCCTCTTCCTCATGAACTTCCTGGTGAACCGCCCCTTCTCCGGAATCGAAGGAGGCGAGAGCCTGGAGCCGCAAACCAGGCCCATTGCGGAGACCGCGATTTTCGGCAAGCTCAACGGATGGTTCCGCGCCGTCGGGTGGGACGTCGGCGACCACGTCTACCTGGACTACAGCCTGGTTGTGGCCATTATCATGGGAGCGATCCTGTGGTTCGTCATGTTCAAGACGCGCTACGGCTTCGAGGTTCGCGCCATGGGAACCGCCCAGGACGCCTCTCACTACGCCGGCATCCGGGTCAACCGGGTGCAGCTTGGCGCGTTTCTCGCCAGCGGCGCGCTGGCCGGTCTCATCGGCACCCAGGAAATCTTTGCAATTCGCGGCTTCTACACCTACCAGATTGCTCACGGCCTCGGATTCGACGGAATCGCCGTGGCGCTGATCGGCCGGAATAACCCGGTAGGCGTCATCTTTGCGGCTCTGCTCTTCGCGTTCCTGCGCCAGGCCGGATATGGATTACAGCTCTACACGGGGGTACCAAACTCGGTCATACGGGTCATAACGGGGCTCATGATCATCTTCATTGTGGTGATCAATGAGGTCATGGCGCGGTACGTGAAGAAGCTCCGACAGAGGGAGGCAAGCTGATGCAGACGGCACTCGAGTTTCTGGTACTGGGCCTGCACATTTCGGCGCCGATCGCCTTCGCCTCTCTCGGCGGTATCTTCTCCGAGCGGTCCGGGGTCATTAACATTGGTCTCGAAGGAATCATGATCGTCTCAACCTTCTTCATGGCGTGGGGAGGTCTCACCTTCAACAGCCCGATTGCGGGTCTCATCGCGGCGATCATTGCCGGCGCACTCATGGCGTCGGTTCACGCCATTGCGACGATCACCTTCCGGGTCGACCAGATCGTCTCGGGCGTGGCCATCAACATCCTGGCCCTCGGGGTCTCGCGCTTCCTCTCCCAGCAGATCTACGGGCAGGAGACGCAGACCCCGGTCAACTCCGCGGTCTTTCCAAGCTTCCTGGGGGCGAACACCATCTCCTTCCTGCTCATACCGATTGCGATCGTCGTGTGGTACGTGCTCTTCCACACGAGCTTCGGACTCCGACTGCGTGCCGTCGGCGAGAACCCCGAGTCCGCCGATACGCTCGGCATCAACGTCTTCTTCATGCGCTACGCCGGGGTCATTCTCTCCGGCGTCATGGTGGGATTCTCCGCGGCGACGCTCTATCCCTCGCAGTGGTTCAGCGGCATGACCGGAGGCCGCGGGTTTATCGCCCTGGCGGCCATGATCTTCGGACGCTGGCATCCGATCGGTGCTCTCGGCGCGGGTCTCCTCTTCGGCTACGCGGAGACCTTCCGGATCATGTTCGAGACACGTGTCCCCGTTCCCGCGCAGTTCGTGCAGATGCTCCCGTACGTCCTCGCCGTCGTCGTGCTGGCGGGCTTCATTGGCCGCGCACGCGGTCCCGGGGCCGTGGGCAAGCCCTACGAGAAGGGCGGGGAGTAGGTGAGAAGCGAGGCCCTCAGGTGAGTAGCGAGGTACTGTGGCTCATCCTGCTGGCGGTGAACTTTGCCGGGATCATGCTCGCCTTCCGCTTCTTCGGCAGGACGGGGCTGATCGCCTGGATGGTGATCTCCGTCATTGCGGCGAATATCCAGGTCACCAAGACCATTGAGCTCTTCGGAATTACCGCGACCCTCGGGAACATTGTCTACGCGAGCTCATTCCTCATTACCGACATCTTCTCGGAGAACTACGGCGTCAAGGCGGCGCGCCGCGTCGTCGTGATCGGATTTGCCGCAATCATCGGCTTCACCGTCGTCATGCAGGTGGCGCTCTTCTTTGCACCGGCGGAGAGCGACTTCGCCCATGAGAGTCTGCAGACCATCTTCGGCATTCTGCCGCGTATTGCCGCGGCGAGCCTGTTGGCGTATCTCATCTCACAGCTCCACGACGTCTGGGCCTACGCCCTCTGGAAGCGTCTGGTGCCCGCGGAGAACAAGATCTGGATCCGGAACAACGCCAGCACCCTGATCAGCCAGCTCATCGACAGCATCATCTTCGTGGTGGTTGCATTCCTCGGCGTATTCCCCATCGGTGTGCTCCTGGAGATCCTGCTGACCACCTATGTCCTGAAGATAATCGTCGCCGCGGCGGACACGCCCTTCGTCTACCTGGCTACGCGCTGGGTGCGCCACGGTCTCATTACCGAAACCGCCGCCGTCTCAGACGATCGGATCACCTGAAGCGATGCCTACGTCCCCCCGTCCCGACCACGCCGGCACCATCGTCTACCTGAGCGGTCACTACCTGCCGGAACCGGAGGCAAAGATCTCCCCGCAGGACCGGGGCTTTCTCTTTGCCGACGGCGTCTACGAGGTGGTGCGCTTCTACGAGGGGCGGTTCTTCCTCCTGGAGGAACACCTGGCACGTCTTGCAAACAGCCTGGATGCCATTGCCATGACGCCCGGGCCGGCGGAGCAGTGGCCCGACTGGACAATGATCTTTGACGAGTTGCTGCGGCGAAACGGTCTCTACGAGCAGGACGGCTTTGTCTACCTCCAGGTCACCCGGGGGGTCGCCCGCCGGAGCCACGCCTTCCCGCCCCCGGACGTTTCGCCCACGGGGTACGCCTACGCCTGGGCGCATCCCCGCAGCGCGGATGATGCGCGCCGTCGCGACGGCGTTGCGGTGATCTCCCACCCGGATCAGCGGTGGGCGCGCTGCGACATCAAGAGTGTCGCCCTCCTGCCCAACGTGCTCGCCCAGGAGGCCGCCCGGCGTCGCGGCTGCTACGAGGCGCTCCTCTTCCGGGAGGACGCGACCGTCACCGAGGGAAGTCACTCCTCGCTCTTTGCGGTGCGAAACGGCGAGGTGTGGACGCACCCCCTGACCGAGCGCGTGCTTCCGGGTATCACCCGCTCCTACGTGCTCGACCTTGCCCGGCAGAACGGTGTGACCGTCCGGGAGGAGCCCTTCACGCTCCAGGCGCTGCGCGACGCCGAGGAGCTCTTTCTCACGGGGACGGGCAGCGAAATCGCTCCGGTGGTTCGCCTCGACGAAGAGCGCGTGGGTTCCGGCGCGCCCGGGCCGATCACCCGACGGCTTCAGGACCTCTTCGAGGAAGAGGTTGCCGCCTTCCGGCAGTTTGCCCGCACAGCGAAATACCATTAGCTCCGGACCGGGGGCTCTTCCTTGCGAATGAACCTGATCTTCTGGAACACGCGCTGAATGTAGTCCGCCTCGTGGGTGCGCAGCCCCGCGCGGTGGAATACGTCGCGAAAGACCTGACGGGTGTAGTGGCCGTCGGTGTTCTTGAAGAAGCCGAGGGCGTCGAGGGTGTGCATGACCACCGTCGTGAGCTCCTCGATCCGCTCCCGCCGGGCGGCGCGCTCCCGGTCGACCTGAGCGGAACCTGCCGACGGCGAAGAAACCTCGTCCGAAGAGGCGCCACCGGAGGAGGAGTGCGGTGCGGCCCTTTCCTCGCCGCCGCGAAAGAGCTCGTACGTGACGATCTGGACCGCCTGGGCGAGATTCAGGGAGGGAAACTCCGGGGCGGTCGGTATGGAGAGCCTCGCGGAGCAGAGCTCCACCTCCTCGTTGTTGAGGCCGTGCTCTTCGTTACCGAAGACGAAGGCGATGTCCGGCCCCGGCCGGCCGCGTACCAGCGCGCCGATCTCCCCAATGGGTATGGACTTCTTGTTGCGCTTCTGGCCGTGGCGGCGGGTAACCGCAACGGCGAGCTGCGTCTCCGCAAGGGCCTCCTCGAGGGTGGGGACGAAGCGGGCGTTCTCGAAGACATCGTAGGCGTGGAGGGACATTTTGCGGACTTCCGTGAGGTCCACGCCCTCGTAGTCCCGGACGATCACAAGTTTCGAGAGGCCCATGTTCTTCATTGCCCGGCAGGTGGCCCCTATGTTGCCGCTTCCCTCGGGGCGGCAGAGGACAATGCGTGTAAGTTCCGCAAAATGCGATGTATCGGCAAAGTCGGTCATCCTGTTTCCTCGACCGGGGAGATTAGCATATAATATGCAGGGGCTAAACATATGCAGACTGGAATATTCTACGTTCGACTGAAAGACGACTTGAAGAAGGCTTTTCGTGATTTCTTCCCGCACATGTCGTCGCACTACATCAACATGGGAAAGCTCTTCGACAAGACGAAGCGATACCCGGTACTCTCGGTGGAGAAGGTCACCGTATTCACGAAGGACGGCGCCGAGGCGGAATCCGCCCGCTTCCTGGTTCCCTCGGAGAACGGGAACTTCATCTGGATTCAGTGTGAGCTGTTCACCTACGACGGTTTGGAGTAGGGTCACCGAAATCCCACGAGCACTCTGTGTTTGACGGTTCCATTCTCATTGGGCCACTGGCCCTTCCCATTCGCTATCTCACGGCGTTTTTCAGCGTGCTCATTGCCGGTGGTGTGGTGTGGCTCGCCCTGCGGCGGCGACCGTCCATTCGGCGCCGCGTCATGGATGCTGCGTCCGGTGCAGGCGTCGCCTTTCTGGTCGGGTGGAAGCTCTCACCCATTCTGTGGAATACCCGGGCGATAATCCAGGACCCCATGACGCTCCTCTACGCCCCGGGCGGCGTGCCAGGAGCGCTGGTCGGCGGCGTCGCGGCCCTGGCCGCGGTGATCTGGACTCTCCGCCGTCGCGGCCGGAGCTTCATGGTGGTCGGGGCGCCCACCGTCGTGATCGCCGGCATTGCCGTTGTCGTTTATGGCGTTGCCGGCCTGGCGGTGTCCGCCTCCCAGAACCGCACGACGGGTGCACGGAACGCCGGCTACGATGTGTCCGTCCGGACCACGGAGGTGCGTGTCCTCCCGGGTAGCGATACGAGTTCCGGTGAAGCCCCGTCGGAGAATGACTCCCTTGACCACACAACCCTCCAGGATACCCTCCGCGAGGCGGCGGGCCGTCCGGTGGTGTTGAACTTCTGGGCGACCTGGTGCGGGCCCTGCCGGGCGGAGAACGCCGTCAAGAGGGCGGCATTCGAGCGCCGGAACGGTGAGGCGCTCTTCATTGGGGTGAATCTCACGACGAGAGACGCCGGTGTCCAGACGATCCGCAGTTACGTCCGGGAAGAGGGCATCCCCTATCCCACCTTCCTGGACGAGGAGGGAGCGTATCAGCGCGCCTTCGGGATCCGCGGCACCCCGACGACGATCGTCCTCGGTGGCGACGGAGCGGTGATCGATCGCCGCTACGGACCCATGACCCGGGGCTGGATCAACGGCGCCCTCGACAGGGCGCAGGCCGCCGGGGCGGCGCAGTCAGAATCACCGAGGCCGCACTCAATCAGCGCCGGAAACGGTATCTTTCATGCCGACGGACTTCCTTGACACCCCGGTGTGGGCGCGGCTCTTCGTCGCGCTCTTCCTCCTGGTAATCGCTCTCCGACTCCGACACAGCGCTCGCTATCCCGGACTGGGCATTCTTGTCCTGGTCCCGGCGACGCTGTTGCTCCGCGACCTTCTGTCCGCATTCCGGGCCACGGATACGCTCTTCGTGGTATCGGACGTTGCCGTTGTGGCGCTCTACCTGGTCTGGCTGAGCCGATACGTACGGATTCGTACGATCGTCGGTCTCTTCCTGATAGGCGCAACCGCGCTGCTGGCCCTCGACCTGGTGGCCATCGGGGCGGGGTGGCCCGGCTACGTATCGCTGATCTTCGAGATCGTTGTAGCGGTAGGTGCCTTCACCGTGCTTGCCGCCGTAATCATCGACATACGAGAGCTCTTTGTGACTCAAGCTGCACCGATTGTGCGCGCCCGCTTTCCCCTTCTGGCCATGCTCGCGGCGGCGCTCCTTCTGGGAATTGTGCAGGACTACGAACACCCCCTGGTGCTGTCGGTGATCATGCCGATCACGTACTTCGGCCACCTCTTCGTGTTACGGGCGTATCAGTCTCAACGGGAACTGGACCTGGACAAGCAGATACGGCTCCGGGAGCGGTATCTCGCTACGCTCTTCGATTTCATGACACAGACGCGCGTCGCCATGGAGGAGCGCGCTCCCACGGAGTCCGTGCTCTCGTACGTCGTCAGGACTGTCGCCGAGGCGGTGGATGCGCCCTCAGGCGCAGCGGTACTGATCGGGGCGGACGGTCTGCTCCACGTGAAAGCGACGTACGGGTTCTTTCCGCCGCCGTATCAGATCCCGGCGACGACCAAGGCGAAGATCGGCGGTGTGGAGAAGTACTTCCGCGCCCGGGCAATCCCCGTCGGGGAGACGGTCTTCGGGGATGCGGTGCGGCGCAACCGTGCCATCTTCATTCAGCGCTGTCATGAGGATGACCGCGTCCGGCGGCACATTCAGGACAAAGTCGGGTACATGAGCTCCCTGATCGTTGTCCCCCTTACCTCCGGCGACAAGGCGATCGGCGCCGTTGCTGTCGCACAGCGCGAGGAGGAACGCGTCTTTTCCCGGGACGACTTCTCCCACGCCGGGGTGCTAGCGGAGTACGCATCCCTCACGCTGGAGAACCTCTTCAACTACATGGAGATCCTCGAGAAGAAGCAGCTCGAGAAGGAAGTCACCATGGCGGCGGACATCCAGCGGGGAATGCTCCCGGAGACCGCACCGGAGCTCAAGGGCGTGGGGCTCGGGGCGTTCACCAGCGCCGCGCGCGGCGTGAGCGGTGACTACTATGACTATTTTCTCATGCAGAGCTCCGGACGCGTCGTCCTGGCGGTGTGCGACGTGGCGGGAAAGGGAATTCCCGCCAGCCTGGTCATGGTGATGATTCGAACGACTATGCGGGTGCTGTCGTCCACCTCCATGGATGCGGCCACCATGACCGCCTGGATAAATCGCGGCGTGGCGGGGAGCGTGGACCTGGGGCGCTTTGCGACCTTCTCCATGATTGCCTACGACCCGCAGACGCGCACCCTCGAGTACTCGAACGCAGGGCACCTGCCGATCCTGCTGTATCGACACCGCACGCAGGCGGTGGAGACACTTCACGGCGGAGGTCTTCCCATTGGCATTGAGGCAACCGCATCTTATGAGACGAAGCGGTACACCCTCGATCGGGGCGACGTGCTGGTAATGTACACCGACGGCATCGTGGAGGCGAAGAACGAGGCGCGGGATGAGTTCGGCTGGGAGCGCCTCGAAGAGGTGGTAACCGACCACCACGAAGACGAGGCTCAGCGTATTGTGGATACGATTGCCGATCACGTCAGGCGCTTCGCCGGAAGTGAGCCGCAGAGCGATGATCAGACCATTCTCGCCATGAAGGTGGCGTCTGAGTCGCGGGAATGAGTAGCAGGGAGGATGAGACGGGCGTGAGCACAGAAATGCGTGACGGCGCGAAGCCTCAGGAGACGAACGGGGCCGGCGGGGGCATGGGCCGCGACGGCACGGCGCGCGGGGGCACGGCCCACAGGGGCACGGCCCACAGGGGCAGGCGCGTGGCCGGCATAGTCGTTCTCGTGGCAATTGTTGTGGTGCTGATTGGGGCGGGGATCGTGGTGGGACGCTACGCCTACCGAGCTCTCTACGTGCCGAAGGCACTTCACCCGCGGGAGCACCTTTTCACCATTGAGCCGGGGACCTCCCTGGGCGAGATCGCAGCCGACCTTCAGCAGGACGGAGTCATTCGAAGCGACCTCTCCTTCGCCCTCTACGCGCGGTTCCGGGGGATGGACACCGCCCTCCAGGCGGGAACCTACCTCTTCACCGGCTCGGTCAGCGGTTCCGAGGTGCTCGAACGCATTGTGTCCGGAGATGCGGTCTTCGATGAGGTGCGCATTACCATTCCCGAAGGGTGGAGCGCCAACGACATTGAGAACTATCTGGAGGCAATCGGGCTCTACTCCAAGAGGGAGTTCGCACAGGCGGTGGTCATGCAGCCTGCATATCGCGACCTCTGGATTCTGGAGGAGCTCGAAGACGACACCATTCTCGACGGGTACCTCTTTCCGGAGACCTACAAGATCTTCGCCGACAGCACACCCCGGGAAGTCGTGCGCCGGATGGTCCGTACCCTCCAGGAACGGATGACGGATCAGCTGCTTCGGGACATTGAGGCGCAGGGGCGAACCGTCCACGATGTACTGACCCTGGCCTCCATTGTGGAGAAAGAGTCGCCTGTGGGTGACATGCCGGATGTAGCGGGGGTCTTCTTCAAGCGGCTGCAGCGGGGCATGCTCCTGGAGTCCGACGCAACGGTGAACTACGTTCTCGGTACGAGCAAGCTCCAACCGACCTTTGCCGATACCGAGGTGGAACACCCCTACAACACCTACGAGAATCCGGGTCTGCCCCCCGGACCGATCGGTAACCCCGGTATGGCCGCCATCCGGGCCGCCGTCTACCCCGCGGAAAACCCCTATTTCTACTTCCTCCACAAGCCGACGGGGGAAACGGTGTTCTCCCGGACTTTCGCCGAGCATCTGGACAACAAGGCGCGGTATCTGGATTGACGGGAGGTGCGTCAACCGACGCGCAGTGACAGGAGTGACGCGAGACGACTGCGCGGACGTCGTCACATTGGCGCGGTACTGCCGCCACCGCTCCGGTTCCGGGTTGAAGGCCGGCCGGAAGGCTCAGAGTTGCCTCGGAACGCACAATCCAATCTTGTCCACTGGCGCAAAAGTATGGTAGTTTCATCAATATCCATTCAAAGGAGGACCCAGATGGGCAGAGTCCTACGCTCACTATTCCTGCTGACGCTCGTCGGGCTTGTTTCCGTCGCTTTCGTGTTCGCCGGTGGCGGACAGGAAGAGGAACAGGTTATCGGAGAAGAGGAAGCAGCAGCTAGTCAATTTGAAGGCCTGGTAGATGTCGACCGCTCGGAGATCCAGGTCGGCGACTACGGTGGAACCTTCACGGTCGCGCTACTCGGCGACCCGCGAACGTTTAACACCGTCGTGGCCGAAGAGACGTCAAGTACGGACATCATTGACCGTATGTATGCCGGACTGGTCCGGCGAAGCATCCAGACCCTGGAGTGGGAGAACTGGGCCGCGGAAAGCGTCGAAATCGCCGATGACGAGAAGTCGGTGACCGTCACGCTCCGTGAGGGCATGCAGTGGTCCGACGGCGAGCCGGTAACGGCGGACGACTGGGTCGGAGCCGTCAACGAAGTCTACTTCAACGAAGCGGTCGAGGCGTCCAGTACTCGCGACTCCCTGACCGTCGCCGGTGAGCCCACGCAGTGGGAGGTCATTGATGATCTTACCCTTCGTGTGAGCTTCGCCGAGGTATACGCAGGCATCTACAATATCCTGAGTACCTTCCCACTTCCCATGCACATCTTCCGGCCGCTCATCGAGGAAGAGGGCGGCGAGGCCATCAACGCCTTCTGGGGCGTGGATGCGGATGTGACTGAGATCGTCGGAAACGGCCCCTTCAAGCTGGCCGCATTCGAGCCGAGTCAGCGCGTACGCCTGGTACGGAACGAGAACTACTTCGAGACCGATGCGGACGGGAACTCCCTCCCGTACCTCGACGAGGTCGTCATGACCATCGTTCCTGATCAGGACACCATGCTGCAGCGGTTCCTGGCCGGTGATCTCTCGGCTTACGGCCTTCGCGGTGAGGACTACGCAGTCCTCGTCGACGAGAAGGAGAACCTGGGCTTCGAGATGTACAACGTCGGTCCCGACAGCGGCACCGAGTTCATCACCTTCAACCAGAACCCGATCGAGGGCGAAGATGATAACGGCATCGAGCCGCCGGAGCTGACCTGGCTCTCGAACCTCGACTTCCGGATTGCCATGGCACACCTCGTTGATCGTCAGACGATCATCGACAACATTGCCTTCGGCTTCGGATATCCCCAGTACTCCTTCGTTCCGGTTTACTCTCCCTACTACTGGGAGGGCGCCGAGGACATTGCGTACAAGTACAACCCCGAACGGGCGCGTGAGATTCTCGACTCCATCGACTACGTCGACCGCGACGGCGACGGCGTCCGTGAGGATCCCGACGGCAACAAGATCTCTCTCCAGCTGAACACAAACTCCGGCAACCGGACTCGTGAGGCTATCGGTGAGCTCTTCGCCCAGGAAGCAGCCAACGTCGGCATTGAGATCAACTTCCGTCCGGAAGACTTCAACTCTCTCGTCGGCAAGCTCGTCTCCAGTTACGACTGGGAACTGATCCTGATCGGTCTCACCGGATCGGTCGACCCCATTAGTGGCGTGAATGTCTATCCCTCCAACGGCTCGCTGCACATGATCGAGCCAAACCAGGAGGAACCTCGCCGCGATTGGGAGCGTCAAGTTGACCAGGCGTGGGAGAAGGCGAACTTCACCACCGACGAAGAGCAGCGCTTCGAAGGCTGGAAAGAGATGCAGGAGCTCTGGATCAAGAACGTCCCGTGGGTTTATACCTACAACGCGGCTCTCATGAGCGCGTGGAAGGACGGCTGGAGCAACATCCTGGTGCAGCCCGTGGATGGGTACGGTACTCTTCACAACCTGATCTGGGTGTATCAAGAGTAACGGTGCCCGTTAACGATGATGCTTTGGCAGGCGGCCGCCGTCGGTGGCCGCCTGTCTTGCTCTCCCTACTCACACTTTCGCTTCTACAGCGGTCTTAGGAAGGTTTCTCAATGCTACGTGCGCTGAATTGGCGCTACACCTTTGTGCTTGATGTGGCGGTTCTTGCGCTGCTCATCTTCGCCGCGGGAGTCGGGTGGTTTCTCGCACTCGTGCTCACCGAGATTCTCATGTGGTTGGTGAGGCTGATATGGCTGAGTCCGGCAATGCTCCGGTTCATCCTGCGCCGGCTCGTCCATATGATCCCCACCATGATCCTGGTGATCGCAATCGGCTTTGCGCTCCTTCAGCTCGCCCCGGGCGATGTCTTCACCCAGATGGCGCTGAATCCGGACATCAACCAGGAGAGTCTGGAACAGTTCCGCCGTGACTTCGGACTGGATCAGCCCTGGTACGTGCAGTTCTTCAAGTATCTGTGGAACGCAGTACAGCTCGATTTCGGCTTCTCACAGATCTACAAGGCCCCGGTCTTTGCGCTGGTTGAGCAACGCGCCCTGAACACGATCATTCTCTCGCTGACCGCGCTTGTCGTGGCCTGGGGCGCGAGTATTCCCTTCGGCGTCATTGCGGCGACGAAGCAGTACAAGTGGCAGGACCAGAGCATTTCCGTTGCGGCGTTTTTCGGCCTGGCAATTCCGAACTTCTTTCTGGCCTTCCTGCTCCTGTACATCATATCGACGACCGGGAACTGGCTGCCGATCGGCGGCATGACGAGCGCCGACTACGACAGTCTTTCGCTCCTGGGTAAGATTCTGGACCGAATTCGGCATCTCATCGTACCGGCCGTCGTTCTGGGTACCAGCGCCATGGCCAGCCTTACCCGTATCATGCGGTCGAGCATGCTCAGCGTGTTGAATCAGCAGTACATCGTCACGGCGCGGGCGAAAGGCCAGGCAGAGCGCAAGGTTGTGTACCGCCACGCCCTGCGCAACGCGATCAACCCAATGATTACGATTCTCGGGTTCCAGATCGGTGCAATCATGTCGGGTGCCGCTCTGGTGGAGAACGTCATCGCCTGGCCGGGACTCGGTCGGCTCATTCTCGAGGCACTCCTGTCCCAGGACCAGTACCTTGTTATGGGCAGCCTGATCTACGGTGTCATTCTCCTGGTAATTGGTAATCTTCTGGCTGATATTCTTCTTGCGGTTACCGACCCGCGCGTGAGGATTGGGTAATGTCGGATAAGTCATACGTAGACAGCACCGTCGAGGCATCGCGTCCGGATGATCCGAACGCGCCGGCACCCGGCGAAATCAAACAGACGGTCGCAGAGAGGAGTGAATCCCTCTGGCACATCTATCTCCGGCGCTTTCGGAAGCACCACCTGGGGAAGATTGGACTCGCAATCCTCCTGGTACTCTACCTGATGGCCTTGCTCGCGGATTTCTTCTCGCCGTACACCATGACGTGGACGAACAAGCGGAAATCGTATCACCCGCCGACGAATGTCACCTGGCTCTACGAGGACGAGGACGGGCGTGAATTCCGCCCCTTCACGTACGAGCGTCTCATGACGAGCGTGTCTCGCAAGGAATACGGAATCATTCCGCCTCACAGCCTCCGGGTTATTACGATCCCGGCGTCCCACACCATTCTGCAGATGCGGGAGGTTTCGATCTCCAGCGATCCGGCGGAGCGGAAGGAGACGATAGTAGATGCGGTTGCCGCTCATTACACGATCCCCGAAGACTCCGGTGTTCTCCAGACACTCAGACAGCGGATTGATGAAATCGAGACATCCGAGGACCCGGATGCCCGAATGGTCGTCCAGGTGGGTACCCGCGTCGTCCGCGGCGAGGAACAACCGGAAGAGGTGATCCTGGCCAAGGGGAACAAGAACTTCATCAAGCTCTTCGGCAGGGGCGTGCCGTATCGTTTCCTCGGGCTCTTCCAGGCTCGTCGGCATCTGCTCACCTCCGAAACGGGGGGCTACTTCCCCCTCGGTACCGACAGACTCGGTCGGGACATCGTCTCCCGCCTGATGCATGGTTCGCGGATCTCGCTGACCGTCGGGCTCCTGGGCGCCATGATCACCTTCGTCTTCGGCCTTGCGATCGGTGGGATAGCCGGCTACGCCGGCGGCGCCGTTGACAACGTGCTCATGCGACTGGCCGAGGTGATAATCGCCATACCGGGCTTATACCTCTTATTCGCATTGCGGTCGGCCTTCCCATCCAACCTCTCGTCGATCGAGGTGTATCTGCTGATCGTCGTGATCCTCTCGACAATCGGATGGGCGACGGTTGCCCGTGTCATCCGCGGCATGGTCCTCTCCCTCAAGTCGGAGGACTTTGTCCTGAGCGCGCGAACCATGGGGCTTTCTCACTGGAAGATCATCCGGAAGCACATTCTTCCGAACACGCTTTCCTACGTGATCGTGCAGTCGACAATCCTGATTCCGCAGTACATTCTGGGCGAGTCCGCCCTGAGTCTGCTCGGCCTCGGCATTACTGAGCCGCAGTCGAGTTGGGGACTCATGTTGTCGGTGGCACGTAACCACCGGGTCGTTCGCGACTTCCCGTGGATTCTCATTCCGGGCTTCGCAATCTTCGTTGCGATTCTGGCGTGGAACTTCTTCGGTGACGGCGTTCGCGACTCGGTCGACCCAAAGAGCAAACACTGATTATGGCTATGGATAGAGTACTCGAAGTCAAAGATCTCCGGACCTATTTCTATATGCACGGTTACGTCGTCCGCGCGGTGGACGGCGTAGACTTCCACCTCGATCAGGGAGAGACCCTCGGAATCGTCGGCGAGTCCGGCTGCGGCAAATCCCAGACCTCCATGTCAATCATGCGGCTGGTGCCCGATCCGCCCGGAAAGATCGTCGGTGGCGAGATCACCCTGAAGGGTCGCAACCTGCTGAAGCTCTCCGAGCCCGAAATGCGACGGGTACGTGGAAACAGCATTTCCATGATCTTTCAGGAGCCCATGACCTCACTGAACCCTGTGTTCACCGTGGGCTATCAGATCTCCGAAGCGCTGATGCTCCATCGCGACATGACCAGGGAGCAGGCGCTGCAGGAGAGCATTCGCCTCCTGGACACCGTCGGAATCTCCGATCCGGAGGAGCGGGTGGGGGAGTACCCCTTCCAGCTCTCCGGCGGTCTGCGGCAGCGGGTCATGATCGCAATGGCAATGGGGTGCGAGCCCGACGTCATGATTGCGGATGAGCCCACGACCGCCCTGGACGTGACCATTCAGGCCCAGATCCTGCGTCTCATGAGAAGCCTCAAGGAGACGAAGGATACCTCGATCATGTTCATCACCCACGATCTTGCGGTCATTGCGAGCTTCGCGGATCGAGTCATGGTGATGTACGCCGGGGTCGTGGTCGAGCAGACAACGGTGCGCGAGCTCTTCAAAAAGCCGATGCATCCGTACACTCAGGGCCTTCTCGGGTCAGTGCCCGTACTGGGAGAGTTGAAGAAGAAGGCCGACGGCAGCCGTCGCCTTCTCAACACCATTCCGGGAAGCCTGCCGGACCATCGCAATTTTCCGTCCGGTTGTCGCTTCGCGCCGCGCTGTCCCAAGGTAATGAAGAAATGCTGGGACGCAGAACCGGCGCTGGTCGAGGTCGAAGAGGGTCGGCAGGTGCGGTGCTACCTCTACAGTGACGCCGTTCGCGAAACGGCGACATACAAAGAGGTGAAGTACATGCAGAAGCTTGCCAGGCAGAACAGGAGATAGTGGCCGTGAGCCAGGAATTGATACGCGTTCAAGGACTCAAAAAATACTTTCCCGTCCGCGCCGGGGCATTCTCAACCAAGAGCCTGACCCTGAAGGCCGTCGACGGCGTCGACCTGACGCTGCGCAAGGGCGAGACGCTGGGACTGGTAGGTGAGTCGGGATGTGGTAAGACGACGTTGGGGCGCTGCATGGCGCGTCTCTACGATCCCGAAGCGGGACGGATCTTCCTCAACCCCGATCAGCAGACCGTGGCCAGGGTCAACGCCATGGACGAGGAGATCGCAGAGTTGCAGAAGCAACTCGATGAGCAGGAAGGGGACACCGGCTTCCGGCTGCGCCCGTCACCGGAAGTCCGGGAGTTGAAGCGGAAGATCGCGCGAAAGCAGCACGAGGTGCAGCAGGTCGCCGCAACCACGGACGTCCTGTCGATGCCCGCTCAGCGTATGAAGCAGGCGCGCCGGCAGATCCAGATGGTCTTCCAGGATCCCTGGGCTTCACTCAATCCCCAGATGGTCGTCAAGGATATCGTCGGTGAGGGGCCATATGAGTTCGGCACTCACCGGGGTGCGGACCTCGAGAAGTGGGTCATGCAACTGCTGGACAAGGTGGGGCTGCCGTCCATTGCAGCGAACCGCTATCCCCACGAGTTTTCCGGAGGACAGCGACAGCGAATCGGCATTGCCCGCGCCCTGGCACTCACCCCGTCGCTCATCATCTGTGACGAGCCGGTGAGCGCCCTGGATGTGTCGATTCAGGCACAGATCCTGAATCTGCTCATCTCCCTGCAGGACGACTTTGACCTCACATACATCTTCATTGCTCACGATCTGAGCGTCGTGCAATACATCTCGGACCGGGTCGCGGTCATGTACCTCGGAAAAGTGGTGGAAACCGCCGCGAGCGAGCAACTCTACGCCAACCCGCGCCACCCGTACACGATATCGCTGCTTTCGGCGGTGCCCGTTGCGGACCCGGACTACGAGTCCGAGGAGATCATCCTGGAAGGGGACGTGCCGAGTCCGGTCAATCCGCCGCCGGGGTGCAGTTTTCATCCCCGGTGCCCGCATCGGATCGACGTGTGTGACAAGGTGATCCCCCAACTCGAGAAGGATCAGGACGGACATCGAATCGCCTGCCACAACCCGCCGAACGGCTAACGCGGTATCGGCAGACTGGGCGCCATGAAGGACGCCGGAACGAAGGAGCGTAACCCGTGATTCCCGTTCGAAACCGCTACGTCGCCCGGGGTGACCAGGAGGTCTTCGTCCTGCGGTCAAACCCGGCGCGTCGACTCCTCTTCCTTGCCATTGCCGTGCTTCTCCTGGTGGGATTCATCCTGGGATTCGATTGGGAACAGGGTTTCTCCGGCGAGAGGATCGGGGGATCCATATTCTACTTCTTTCTCGTGCTCGTCTCGCTCGTCGTCGCCAGCTGGAACCAGGAAACGGTATTCTCGCGGCGCGACGGGGAGGTACGGTTCCGGAAGCGATTGCTCCTCATGAGGCTGCAGGAGGATCGCGTCCCCCTTGAAGACATCACCGGGGTCCTGGTGCAGACCGTCCGCCTTATCAAGGGCCGAGTGGACCACGACCGCGACTTCCAGCGGGGAGGCGTCTTCTCCCAGTTGGTGCAGCGCCGAAACACCTTCTTCCGGCTCTTCCTGGAGACGGATCGCGGGAAGCTCCTCATTGAGGACAGTGCGGACGTCGGTGACCTGTCCAATCTGGCCACAAGCGTCTCCCAGTTTCTCGGGGTTCAGTACCGGACCGAAGACATCTGATCCCCGGGCTTTCCGCTACCTGCCCGCCGGGGCCGTCCCACCGTCCACGCCGTCGCCACCGGGCGCCCCAAGGAGCAGCGACACTTCCCGCCAGAGCGATTGGAATGCCCTCGCCGAACGGCTGCGCCGATGCCGCGCCGTGAGAGGAGCACGCTCCACGCCCATGCGCTCGACCTCGGAGGTATACGGGATCTCCGTCTCCAGCATTCCGGGGCGGACCGATCGGATCTCCGTGATCGTACTCTCATGGAGCCGCTTTCGCCGATCTACCATCGAAAAGAAGGGATGGACCGAGCCGGCGGTTACTCCGCGTTCGGCAAGAAAGCTGTCGATTCCCCGCAGCGTTTCGACCGATAGCGTGGTCGGGATTATCGGGACCAACACGATATCCGCCGCCGCAAACACGTTCTCGGCATCCAGATCGATGGACGGCGGCGTATCGATTACGGCTACCTCGTACTGATCACTCAACTCGCCAAGGGTGTGGCGGAGGCGCCGCCGCGGGTGCTTCATGTCGTTGACCACCCGTGACAACTTTCGAAAGGACATCGACGAGGGAAGCACGTCCAGGAGGGGATAGTCGCTCGCGAGAATCGCGCGATCCACGCGCTTCCCACCTTTTGCAAGCTTCTTCGGAGACCACTTCTTGCTCGGAACGACGCGGAAATAGAACGATGCCGACGCCTGGGGATCCAGGTCCACCAGGAGGGTCCGGTTGCCGCTCAACGCACTGAGGTGCGCAATATTGACTGCCGCCGCGGTCTTGCCGACACCGCCCTTCAGATTGTACACCGCAACCGTCTTCACAGCACCTCCTCACCGCCGTGGAAGAGCTCGTCCCATCTCCTGTCGTCCAACTGTCCCAGATGACGGTGCAGTTTCTTCCTGATCCGTCGTTGCTCCCTGCGGTTTGACTCTTCAAGACTTGACATGACCACTCGGACCGCGGCAGCACTCCGGGGTGTCGGCTCGCAGATGTCATCCAGGAATCGACCAAGCACCGCCTGTTGCACCGCATAGTCATTCATGCGGCCCAGCGTGTCCTGCACCCACTTCAACTCCCGCGTAAGCTTGTCCACCGCCGCGGCATCGAACAGCGCCCCAAACACCTCAAGGAGGTACCGAAGCTTCTTGCATTGTACGCGAAGTGCATGAAGCGCCGTTTCATCGGCAGCATCAATGCCGTGGGAGTAGCGGCGCACCTTCGTGATCCGCCGGCGGAGCGCCGCACCGGCTTCGTAGCGTACCGAGTTCTCTCCGCGAGCGCCGTGATCCCGGACAACCCCTTCGAAGGCGCGCATGAGCGTGCGCAGATCGGCGTCGTGAGTCCCGGCACTCACATAGGAGCCCAGAACGGTGTACGCCTCGATCCGCCGCGACAGGATGAACTCGGCCAAATCATCAATGCCGCGCTGAAGCGATGAGGGTACCAGTTCACCGTACGCGGCCCGGGACTCCTCCAGGACATCCAGGTCGCGGGCCGCGCCCGTTCGCACCCACAACTGCCGGAGCCGACTACGAAGGGCAGCCTCTACGTCCGCCGGAAAGACACCCGACAGATTACCGACAACCGATCGGAGCCGACGCAGTACCACCCGGTAATCGTGGAGATACTCCGGGTCAATGCGCAACAGAATCCCGGGGACGTGCTCCTGCATGATTCGTATGAGATGCCCTCCTATCCGAGAGACGCACACCGCCGTGCTTTCCCGCGAGTCCCGCTCCACATCCGGTTTGGTCTGGTGATAACCGGGAGCCGGATCTGCCGCGGCGAAGCGCTGTCGGAGCAGACTCGCCCACGTTGCGGCACGGCCTGTCCCGTCTATCGCCTGCTGGATCAGCCCGAAGGTCCCGCGGTAGCCTCGGAGCGGCCGGAAGATGAGCCCGGCGGTTGGAGCAGGTGGCTGCGTTCGTCGACCGGGGCGGCGGGTCCTGGCGGAGGCGCGCCAGCCGATCATCTCGACGGTGCCGTGGGACTTGCCGTTGCCATCCAGAAGGGTGTACCCGCGCAGCTGTTCATGCTCGTGGAGCACCAGTACGAGGCGACGATTCTCGAGATGTTCGGAGACAATTCGGCCGATCTCTCCTTCCGAGGCTATCGCCTTGGAAGGACACTCCAGACTGTCTCCACGGCACGTCGCCAGGCGGATACCGGCGGGGCCACTACGCCGAGCCAACTCCGTGTCGGTCTCCATCTCAACCAGTCGCCAGATACCGTCCGACCAGGACAGAAGGAGCCCGGCCCGGAAGAGCCGCCAGTCGAAGCTGTCGTAGAAACGCCGCTCCCGATCGCAATCCTCCCGGGTCAGAAGGGTGAAGTGCCCGTTCAGATGCGTCTGGAGGCGTCGGGTTACCTCGGCGCAACTGTCTCGGTGACCGATCGCCAGACAGATGGGAGATTCATTCCGTGTACCGGCCGTGGGGCGTACTTGTGTCATTCCTACCGTCGAAACACTGGTCTACCGAAGCACTGGTCTACGATATCACGACTCTCCCTTCGCGCAAGCCTTTTGGCCCCAGGGTTTTCGGGTGCCTCGCCGCCGTCACGGCGCTGCCGGCGTCACGGTACTTCCAGCGCTGCGGCGCCACGGCGCTGCGGCGTTCGCCCTGATTCCCTTCCTCGGTGTCTGGATGAGCGCACCACACTGTGTTACGATCGAGCGCTCAAAGATGAGTTGTGGCGGGTTATCTACGAAAGCTATACCGGCTCGCGCGCGAAGGCTCCAGAGGAGCACACATACAGGCTATGAACATACAAAGAGTCGCAGAGCTCGTCGAAGGTCGCATCGTGACCGGCGACGAACAGGATAGACATGTGTCCTTCGCATTCGCCTCCGACCTCATGAGCGACGTCCTTACCCTCATGGAGGATGACGTCATGCTGATAACGGGCCTGGCTACCGTACAGGCGGTCCGGACCGCGGTGATGTCGGATATCAGCACCATCCTGCTGGTCCGAGGCAAGAAGGCTACCGAGGAAATGGTGCAAATCGCCAAAGCAAATGAGATTGCGCTAATTGAAACTGCCTACTCGATGTTTCGGTCGAGTGGGGTGTTATACGGAGACGGCCTGAAGGCGGTGTTCTGATTGCCGGAGATGTGCCGACATTGACCGTCACTCTTGCGGAGGGGTGCCGCACTCTGTAGATTAGGACCAGAGGTGCTCGAAGATGCATGATTATCCCGGTGAAGACGGCAAGCTCAACAAGAAGATACGGAATCTCGAGTCCAGGCTGACGCGAAGCACCAACGAGTTTGCCAAGAAGTCTCTGGTCGATGAGTTGGGCCGTCTCGAGCAAGAACGTCTGCACAGCGACAACCTCTTTGCCGGACAGAAGCCGAGCGGAGCGGCACCGACGGATGGAGAAGAGGGGCTCCCGATCCTCAAGCGACTGCAGGAGCAATATCCGGAGATCCTGAAGGAGCATCAACGGCAGGCGGCTGAGGTCCAGGCGATCCAGCTCTATCTGCATCACTTCGATACCGAGTACATCGGCCTCCTGAACGAACGGAAGCTTCGCCTGGACGTGAAGTTCTCCGTTGAGCGAGACGGCTTCTACCACGCCTTCAGCAACCTGCGTCGCCGCGCCGACTCTTACTGCGTTGAGGCAAGTCGTATCCAGACCGGTCAGTACGCGAAGGCGTACGAGGAAGACATCCTCAAGCGCATGGTGGAGATGCGTCACAACCTCTTCATCGAGACGAACCGCTTCTTCCGGCACATGCTTCGCTTTGCCGAGGATCTTCTCGAGGATCTCGAAGACGAAGCCATTCTCTGTCAGAACGGATCGGAGACCCTGGACTACTCGCGTCTCGATCGGGAGACGGAGTTGCGGGGAAAGACGGTGAAAGAGGGGCTTCAAAGCACCCACGACTTCAGCGCCGAGGTCGTTGACTACCTCAACATCCCTGACTTTGGTTAGCCGCGTCGCCGTTTGAGGCCTCTATGACCGAACCGCCTCGCTACGCCGTTCCCCGCGATGTCATTATTCGCGAGGTGGAACGAAACCCCATTGCCGAGGTCAACCGCGTCTACCGCTGCGAAGGCATCCGTGCGGGGCGTCCCATCAGTTTTCATCTCAAGATGAGCAAGACGCGCTACCACTCTCTCACGAACGAGCGGGAGGTGCTGCTTCGCCTCGCCAATCGCGGCTTCCCGGTACCGCGCGTCCTCTGGTATGGGGAGGAGCGACGAGAGTTCCTCGCCCTCGAGACGCGACCCGGCGCAATGCTGCGGGACGTCTTGAATCCCGGCACCGACCTCTACCGCGTCAACTCTCAGCGGGATGTTCTCTTCGCTCTCGGCGAGTACGTGGGACAGCTTCATAAGCAGGATCTCGACTGGACCGAGAATCTTCGCTCGGCTCTGTACGGCTTTCTCGGTGAGGAGGACATTCTGGACGAGCGCTTCCAGGAGATCGTGATGTGGCTCGAAAGCCATCCGCCCCCTCCGAAAGACTACGTTTTCGTTCATGGAGATCTGAACGATGCTAACGTTCTTGTCGCCCAGAGCCAGATCACCGCTCTCCTCGATTGGGAGTCCGCGGGACTGGGGTGGCGCGAGTACGAGCTCGCCTGGATCCTGCGGGAACGTCAGAACTACATGAACACCCCGGAGTCGCGCGAGAGCTTCCTGCGCGGATACACCAGCATGACCACCTACGACCCTGAAGCGCTGCGCTGGTGCGAAGTCATGAATTGCCTCCACGTCGCCTACTGGTCGCGCGCCAAATCCCGCCGCTACGTTGACTTCAATCTCAGCAACGCCCGGGAGGCCATGCTCAGAACCATCGAGTGAGTCTCAGTTGACCCGAGGTACCCTGCGTGGTAGACTTCCGGCTCATTTTGAACCCCACGAATTGAATAATTATGCAAGAGGAGAGTGCATGGACAGCGTGAAGTATCTTCTTCCGGAAGAGCGCATACCCCGAAACTGGTACAACATACAGGCGGATCTGCCGGAGCCGTTGCCACCACCACTGCACCCGCAGACACAGCAACCGCTGGGGCCGAGCGATCTGGAGCCACTCTTTGCCAAGGAGCTGATCCAGCAGGAGATGAGCGCCGAGCGTGAAATAGAGATTCCCGAGGCGGTCCGCGACGTCTACCGGCAGTGGCGCGCCACTCCGTTGTATCGGGCACGCCGTCTCGAGCAGATGCTGGATACCCCGGCACGCATCTACTACAAGTACGAAGGTGTCAGCCCCGTTGGGAGCCACAAGCCGAACACCGCCGTCGCTCAGGCCTTCTACAACAAGCAGGAAGGTGTGAAGCGCCTTGCCACGGAAACCGGAGCGGGTCAGTGGGGTTCCGCCCTTGCCATGGCGTGCTCGTTCCTGGACATGGAATGCAAGGTCTACATGGTGCGGGTCAGCTACAACCAGAAGCCCTACCGGCGCGGCCTCATGGAGGCGTACGGAGCCACCGTCACGGCGAGCCCCAGCCAGGAGACCGCATCGGGTCGCGCAATTCTCCAGGACCACCCCGACTCTACCGGATCACTCGGCATCGCCATTTCCGAAGCCGTCGAAGTGGCTGCGCAGGACGATTCCACGAAGTACGCCCTCGGGAGCGTGCTGAACCACGTGCTGCTTCATCAGACCGTGATCGGAGAGGAGACTATCGAGCAGTTCGAGCTCGCGAATGATCAGCCCGACGTGATCGTTGGCTGTACCGGCGGTGGCTCGAACTTCGCCGGAATCGCCTTTCCCTACCTCGGCAGGCGCTTCCGCGGGGAACAGGACGTTCGGGTTGTCGCCGTCGAACCCGCGGCCTGCCCGAGCCTCACAAAGGGGCGCTACGCCTACGACTACGGCGACACGGCGCATCTCACGCCACTCGTCAAAATGCATACTCTCGGCAGCACCTTTGTGCCCCCGGGCTTCCACGCCGGTGGTCTCCGCTACCACGGCATGGCACCCCTCGTCAGCCACCTCCTGAAGCACGAGGCGGTAGAGGCCACCTCGTACGATCAGATGGAAACCTTCGCAGCGGGCGTGCAGTTCGCCCGGGCGGAGGGCATCATCCCGGCTCCCGAGGCGAACCACGCCGTGGCCGGTACGATCAAGGAAGCGTTGAAGTGCAAGGAAGAGGGCACGAGCAAGGCGATTCTCTTCAACCTCTGCGGTCACGGACACTTCGACATCCAGGCCTACATCGACTATCACGCCGGAAAACTGAAGGCCTACGAGTACCCCGAGGAGGAGATCGCCATGGCCCTCGCCGGACTGCCGTCGGTCAACGCCTGATATCGCCCGCACCGGGGGCGCCCGGCGGCCTCAGAGGCCGCCTCATACGCGGCCCCGCGGCTGTCTAGAGAATCCTCGCAATCTCGTCCCGGGGGAATACCGGAAGGTTTTCCCCGGTGACGGCGCTCCGCGCCAGCAACTCCGGCTCGGTCCCCTCCGTGGCGGACTCGGACAGCACCGTACCCAGTACCGAGAGCTGCACCGGGAGATCAGCCACGCCGGCGCGGATCTCCTCGAGCTCATGCGGTGCAATCGCCGCCAGAAGTGCACCCGATCCTATCAGGCCGCGCGGGTCCACACCGAGCGCCCCGCACACCATGCGCGTTTCCGGGGCCACCGGAATTGCAGTCGGGTCAACCTCTACGCACCATCCTGACGCCTGAGCCAGCTCACGAAGGGCGGTGGCAACACCGCCTTCGGTTACGTCGTGGAGCCACCTGACCCCGGAGCGCGCCGCCAGAGCTTGCGCTTCGGGACGAACCGAAATCTGATCGGTGAAGCGAGTTGCCCGACGGAGCGTCTCTTCATCCACCCCCATGGCCAGAAGCTCCTCCCGACGCTCCGCAGCCAGGATGGCCGTCCCTTCAATGCCTGCACTCTTGGTCATGATGATCGTGTCACCCGGGCGGACCGCGGAGGGGCTCCGGAAGGCGTCCCGCGGGACGCTACCCATGAGCGTCATGGACACCACCATCCGGCTCACCCCGTCGGTCACCTCACTGTGTCCGCCAATGAGGGAGATCTCGTGTTCGTTGAGGGCCTCATGAAGTTCCGCCGCAACACGATCTACCTGGAAGGGCGCGCTCCCCGGTGGAAAGAGCAGATTCACCGTGCACCAGCGCGGGCGCGCACCGGTCGTGACGAGGTCGTTCACGTTGATCGTCGTGAGGTACCGTGCCGGGCTGTCCGTCGGAAATGTGATCGGGTCGGAGGTCACCACCGTCAGCTCCCCGCTAGGAGTCGCGAAGGCTCCGGTATCCACACCGATTGCGGGCCGTCCGACGACGGAGTCATCCTCCGTCGCCGCAGCAGGGGCAACAATCTTCCGAAGCAACTCCGGCGGCACCTTCCCGACGGGCAGGGGCAGCATCTCGAAGAGATGCGTTCGCACCTCGGCGAGGCCTGGCGCGTTGAAGTGGGCGCGGGAGTCATGAGCGCGCTCCTCGGACGCGACCGGCGGAGCAACATACACAGCGTAGCACCCCGCCGCGAGAGCGGCGGTAACATCGTCCCAGTAGTCTCCCACAAGAACAATTTCCTGTGGATCGATGCCCCAGCTCTGCGCAATGGCGTGCACCCCGGCGGGAGAGGGTTTGTACGCGTGGGTATCGTCCCTCGTGACTATGGGGTCGAAGTCCTCCTCCGTGAGAGTTTCGAAGTTGCGGAAACTGCGAGCCAGGGCGTCACGGGTGTTCCGGGTGAGGATTCCGACCGCAACGCCGCGGGCGCAAAGATCCCTCACCAGAGCTTCCGCTCCCGTCCGCGGGCGCGACAGGTCCGCGGCGCGTCGCTCATGTCCAAGGAGCACCTCTTCAACACGGCTGCGCTCATCCACGTCGTTCTGTGAGGCAATGTAGTCGAGTATCGGCGTCTCCGGCGGCACACCGAGCTCCCGTCGCAGCTGCGGGAAGTCCAGGGTACCACCGTCGGTGAGAGTTCCGTCGAAATCGAAGATGACTCCCGCAATCACAGGGCGTGCAGTGGCATTCGAGTCCATGCGATAAGTTTCCCCCGGGGCCGGCCGCCTCGACAAGCCCGTGCACTGTGTGTCGAGACACAAGACACATACGTGTGGCCGCGCCCGGCCCGAATACGGTAAGATGTGTGGTTTCCATGAGTAATTCTGACCAGACTGCTCGCCAGGACGAAGTGTCTCCTCACTCAGATGAAGCTGCGCCGTCGGGGGAAGCTCTGTACAAGGCGGTCTTTGAGACGACCGGAGCAGCTACCGTCATCATCCGTCCGGACACCGTGATCGACCTGGTCAACAATGAGTTCTGTGCGCTCTCCGGATACGCCCGGGGAGAGCTCGAGGGTAGGATATCATGGACCGTCTTTGTGGCCCCGGAGGACGTCGAGCGCCTCCGCGACTACCACACTGCCCGGAGAGAGGGAACTACCGCGGCACCCACGCGCTATCAGTTCGTCTTCGTTGACCGCTTCGGACGGCGACGCAATGTCTTCGCCGCAGTCGATATGATTCCAGGCTCCGACCGCAGCGTTGCCTCCCTGATCGACATCACCAAGCAGAAGGAAGATGAGCTCAAGGCGGAACGTTACAGCGATCGACTGCGCGCCCTCCACCATTCGGCCCTCGCGATCATCGATTTGACGAACGAGCCCGAACAGGTATACGAGGGCACGCTGGCCCATCTCTCGGACACAGTCAGCTTCGACACCGCAAGCATTCACCTTCTCGAAGGTCAGAGCCTGCGGATTGTTGCGGCTCGTGGTTTCACAGACAATAGCAAAGTCACCGGACTCATCTTCCCGGTAACGGACGACTATCCCAACTCGCGCGTCGTCACGGAACAACGCCCTCTTGTCTGGGATGATGTGACTGCCGACTTTCCCCACTTCCGGTCGGAGTCAACGCACTGGCAATCGGGACATATACGCTCGTGGCTGGGGGTCCCTCTCATCGCACGCGGGGAGGTACTAGGGGTGATCGCGGTGGATCGGACCGAGGTCGCTCCCTTCTCAACGCAGGATGTGCAACTCGTCTCGACATTTGCAGGGCACGTCGCCATGGCAATTCACAACAGCCGGCTTCTCGAGGTTCGCAAGCGCTATGAGGAGGAGCTGCTGATTGCCAATCGTCACAAGCAAACGCTGCTGCAGGAGCTTCATCATCGCGTGAAGAACAACATGCAGCTTATCTCCAGCCTCCTTCGGATCCGGACGAACACGCTTGCCGACCCTCGGGCGACCGCGGCCCTTCAAGACGTGGAAGTGAGGATCATGGCGATGGCGGCAGTTCATGAGCGCCTCTATGAACCGGCGGCCAACGGGAGGATCGACCTGGGATCCTACGTTGCCGGACTTGCAGGAGACATTGTCGCGTCACACGCGCCGCCGGGCACCGCGATCCAGACCGTCTTCGATGTCGACCCGGTGGAGACGAGCATTGATGTGTCCGTTCCGGTCGGTCTGCTCATCAGCGAGTTGGTGCTCAACGTCGCTAAACACGCTTTCGACGAGGGATCCTCCGGGACCCTCTCGATCTCGCTCCATCGCCGGGACGGACAGGTTCATCTTGTCGTCGCGGATGACGGTCGTGGCTTCAGTGCACCCTCCGAGACCGGCGAAGACGGTCACCTGGGCCTTCGCCTCGTCGAGACCCTGACCAATCAGCTCCAGGGGCGAGCGGAGTTTTCCAGTGAGAATGGCACCACCTGGGAGATCACCTTTCCATTGCCAAACGCGGAGCCTGCCGGGGACGGCATGTAGAGTACTTGCCCCGTCATAAGATGGGGGAATTACCTATCATCTTTTCATTGCCCCCTTTGGTTGCATTTGCCACAATGAACTCACCAAGAGGGATTGGGTGGCAACAATGTCTCAGACACAAGCGTACTGGGTCTCCGCAACGGGGACCTGGGTGGACGCAGGCGAGGATCATCTCTCGCCGATTGTCCGGAACCCGGAACAGTTTGGTCTCTCACAGGCACGGATCGAGGAAGTCCACGCCGAGCACGGTGAAAAGGTCGGCGCGGAGGGCAGAGCGCGGGACCAGCTCATCCAGGAAGCCGCCCGCAACGGCTGGGTTCGGGTTCGGCGCTACAGTGAGCCTGCGAACCGCATTGTCCTCCAGAGCTACGATCTCGCCTCGAAGATCCCCTCTCTCCAGAGCTTCCTGGAGGAGTTGACGCGGCGGCAAATTGTTTCACCGGATGATACCGTGGTACTGTCCGATTATGAGACGGGGGAGGCGCGCACGTTCCGGCTCCGAAGCACGGGTACCGGAGACAGCGGGGAAGACGCCGAGGGCTTTCTCGAGGCTTTCGAGGAAGCATAACCGGGTTCGCAAGAACGATCCGGCTTTCTATCCGATTTGCGGATCATACTCCCGGCGCCGTGCAGGGGCTCACGCCGGTGGCAGCCCCGGCACGGCGGGACGCCGGCTCCGGACTATTCCCCTGGGTCTCGCCGCTCGCATTCTTCCGGCCGTTGTCGTCGCCTTCGTCGGCGCCACGGCCTACGGCGAGACGTTCTCCGTACATCTCCTCACAGATACTGATGATCCCCGGGCGGAGACGCTGGTTCGCACCGAGCTGCGACGTGCCACCGAAGAGTTGAACGAGCACGGAACGGATACCTTTCGGCTTGCTGAGACAACCTCGGCGCCGGCGGGAGCCATTCAGGCCATCGCTTCGTCCTCCGACGGAGAACGGTCCCTCGTTCTCACCCTCAACCAGAGCGACGGCGGCAGCGAGACGCTGGTGCTCTACGGCGAGTGGGATACCTTCCTCCATCGCTCACTGCGCCAGTCCTTCCGGTACCTGGCCGCTTCCTCCCGGGACTTCCCCGCGGCGCGGAAAGCGTCACCGCCGGAGCTGGTCGACTCACTGCGCCTCGATCTGCTGCCGCCGCCCCGGGAATATCCAGGTCCGCCGGGTGTGCATCCGACGGACGTGGCGGTGCGCAACGACGGCAGCGTCATTGTGGCGGGATCGGTCTATGCGGTAGAGCTCGATCCACAGCGGCGCCTCACTGGCTACCCTGGACGCTCCCTTCTCGCCGCCGGAGTGTACGGAGCCGCCCAGAGCATCGACGTCACCCCGGCGGGTACCATCTACCTCCGTGGGGGGACCGGGCCATACGCGTACCGGATCGCGCCGACGGCGACGGAACCCGATCGTCTCAGGCTGCCCCTGACCGGGCCCGGCACCATTGCCGCTCTGGCGGACGGAAGCGCCGTGGTCACCGACTCCGTGGCTCCGGCCGCCGTACGGATCGAGGGGCGCCGGAGCAGCGCCTTCGACCTCTTTCCCCACCAGTACTCGTACATCACCACAATCTCATCGACTCCGGACGGGACGCTGTGGGCTTTCGACCCGGTAGAGCGGCGCATTCACATTTTTGCCCCTGACGGTGAAGCGGTTGATACCATTGTCCCGCAGCTGCCCGCGGACCAGGCGACGGGAACCATCGGGCTGGCGGTATACGACAACCTCGACTTCCTCTTGCTCACCCGGAACGGCCTGCACAAGTTCACCCGCACCGGCCGACCCGTCTGGCGTCTTCCCGCCATGCCGGGCACCATGTCGACCATGAGCAGCGCAGCCGTTTCGGTCCACGCTGCAAGCGGCGCCATCTTCGTCGTGGACACCATGCAGCGGGTCCTGCTTCACCTCTTTGATGCGGATGCAGGGGGTTCCACCCGCCCGGATATCCCGCTCCATGCAGACCTCCTCGAGACGCGGCGCGGTCTCACCGAGGACCCGGGAAACCTCGATCTTCTCGCGAGGCGCGCCGGACTCTACACCGAAGCTGGTGCAACCGCCGCCGCGGAGGCTGCGTGGTCGGACCTCCTGGATTACGACCCCGCTCATGAGGAGGCCCTGGCGGCGATCGAGCACATCTCCCTGGATCGCCTCTTTCAGGAGGGTCTTCGCCTCGCGGAGGATGCGCGACAGGATCTTCGGACCGTCGGGCCCGAAACAGCGCGGGCGACGTACAGTCGCTCGCTGCAGCTCTTTGAACAGCTCCTGGCACGGGATCCCTTCTACCCGGACGGACAGGAGACGGCGGACCGTATTCGGAGGGAACGGCGTGACCTCGGCTCCGACGCTCTTCCGGAAGTACCATTGCGGATCATTGAGGCGGATCTCGAAAACCTCTTTCCATCTCTGATCGGTCGCTACCAGGAGACCTCCGTCGGCACCGTTACAGTGGAGAACGCAGGCGACACTCCGGTGACGGACCTTCAGCTTACCGTCTCCCTCCCGCGATACAGCGATCTTCCAAGGGAGACAGCCGTCGCGGGAAGCGTTGGTCCCGGCGAGCAATTGTCGGTGCCCGTATACATCGCCCTGAATCAGGAGGTCTTATCTCTGGAAGAGGATCTGCCGGTGCGGCTTCAACTGGAGGTCGCCGGCCGTGCCGGAGGGCGGAGTTTCTCGACCCGGGTGAGCGCCGGGACAACGCTCTATCGGCGCAGTGCCATGCAATGGACCGACACCGCCTGGCTTGCGTCCTTCGTGACACCGAACGAGGCGACGGTTGCGCGGTTTGCCCTTGCCCTCGGCGATACGACGGAGCTGGTGGACCGGGAGGTTCTCCCGCGGCCGGTATACCGTGCGGCACGGGTCGCGGAAGCGCTGGGTCGGTTCCGGGTGTACTACGTCGAGGATCCGGACACCCCGATCTCGGAAATCCTCGGCCGTGATGAAGTCGTCGACACCGTGCGGATCCCCCGAACGACCCTGCTGTATCGCGCCGGCGACTGTGACGACACGACCGCGCTGACCTGCTCCCTCCTGGAGGCGTCCGGCGTCGGCACGGCCTTCGTCACGACCCCCGACCACGTCCTTATGGCCTTCGACACCGGGGAGCCGGCGTTCAACGCCTGGCTCTACGAAGCGCCGGACCGCACCGTTATGCACCACGGAGGAACCGTGTGGATTCCCCTGGAGACCACCGTGCTCCATAACGGCTTCCTGGAGGCGTGGCGCAACGCTTCCCGGCGTTTGAGCGCACTTGCCGCGCCGGACGAGGCGGCGATCATCCCCGTCGCCGAGGCGCGAGAGCGCTTCGCTCCGCTGCCGTTACCCCCGCGGGATCCGACGATTCTTCCCCCCGCCGGCGCCACGGTAGCCAGGGCTTTCTCGGAGTCGATCGCCGGCACCGAGCAGGTGCTGTACCGCGACGCTCTCGTCGAAGCCGAACGGCGCATCACCACGCTGGAAGGGAGATCTCAGGTGCCGACGCTTTCGCGCCTGGCGGGGCTTCATGCGCGGTTTGGAGACCTTGAGCGTGCCGTGGCTACGGTGCGGCGCGGCCTGGAGATCGATGCGCGGTCGACGATTCTCCGAACAAACCTGGCGCAGCTCCATCTGATGCGGGGCGAATCGCAGCGTGCCGTGGAGGAGCTGGAGCACGTCCTGGAGAGGCGGCCTGCATCTGTTGCCGCGAAGGCGCTGCTCGTCCGCGCCGTCACGGCCACGGGCGATCACGACCGGGCGGCGGTTCTCGCAGCGGAGCTCCAGGATACTGCACCTGAGCTCGCGGCACAGCTCCAGCTGACGCCGGCCGGGACCGGAACCCGCGCCTCCGACGCTGCGGCGGCGGGCGTCGCAGGGGGCACCGGCGCCCGCGCGGGAGGAGCGTTCTTTCTCTGGCCGACGGACGACTGAGCCGCGACACCACGCCCGCGGAGATCACCTCTCCAGGGAGCCCTTGCCGAAGGAAACCTTGCCGGAGGAAACCTTGCCGGGCATCACGCCGTCTGTGCCATGAGGCGGCTCCGTCGTCCCAGGACAATCCCGAGAGCCGCGATCCGCGGCGCAAGCGCGACAAGTAGCGCAGCGAGGTAATGCATTTCGACCGCCCCGGCGGTCTGAGCCGCACCGAAGGCAAGAACCGAGAAGGGAAGAAGCAGAATCAGCGCCGTCCGGATGCCCGGGCTCGGCCGCCCGCTCACAACCCATCCGATCACGTGGAGCACGACCTCGACTCCCGCAACGACCGCCGCCACGGCAATGAGAGCAGCCGCGGCAAAGTTCGTCAGAATCGGCGTGGCGAACGCAGGGAGCCAGACGCCGAGGGCAGCGAAGAGCAGCATCAACCGGGGCGTCAACGCCGCCGCGGCCGGCGAGGGCGGACCAGCCAGACGATTCAGGAAGCTCCGGCCCCGGTCGCCGGAGTGTTCATCGTACTGATGCAACAGGACGAGGGGAATAAACAGGATTGCGAAGAACGTTGCCGCCGAGAGACCCGAGAATACGACGGGCAGCACAACGATAAAACCAACTGCCACCGGCACCAGTGACTTCGGCCAGTGACGCTCGAACCAGGAAGAGAAGTCTTCATCTTGAGACATGATGCGCGTAGTCTACGAGGTAGCGGCCTTTCCTTCAACCAACGGCGGCCTCATCACGCGTCGACGTGATCACGCATCGACCTCATCACGAGATGCGGGGATGCCCACCGGCGCCGCGTACACCGCAAGCTCTTCAGCTCCGTCCACCCCGAGGTACCCGTCCAGGAGACTCTGGTCGTACGCCCCAATGGCACAGGTGCCCAGACCCAGCGCCTCGCAGATGAGGTACGTGTTCTCGAAGGCGTGCCCCGCATCCATTGCAACCAGCTTGCCCGCGCGGCCGGGGTAGCGCCATTCCGTGCGGTAGGGAATTGCCGTCAGGATGAGATAGGCCGCGGCGTCCCAGAGCTGTCCCCGGAGCGCCTCGTCGAGGGCGCGGTCTTCCGGAGAACCCGCACCCTCCCCGAACACGCGAAGTGTCACAAGATCGTGGGAACTCGACCGGTAACGGTAGAGTCCGGGGGACACTCCGCCGACGCGACGTGCGACCAGATACAGCTCGAAGGGATGTCGCGCGCCGCCGGAGGGTGCGGTCTTCAGTATCCGTGAACCCCTGCGTCCCCGAACGCCCTGCGTCGCGTACAGGACCGCACTCAGCTGTTCGAGAGTCAGGGAGGCGTCGGCGAACTTGCGGCGACTGACGCGGGAACCAAGAGCCTCCCACACCGTCATGGCGGGGGCGTGAATCTTCGCCGGCGGGATGAGGGAGACCGTTTCGGCGTGCTCCTCGGCGCCGCCGCCCGTCGAAGCCTCCCCGTCCTTCTCCTGCGGCGGCATCGGCACGCCGCGCTCCTGGTCGGACTCCAGGCCCGACATCTCGGTCCAGTTTGATCTGAGCGTTCTGAGAGTGTCGTCGGAAGCTTTCATGTGTCCTCCATGATCGCGTCATGATAGCGTCTTGGAGGCGTCGGGGGAAAGCCACTGCGCGGCCTCCGGCCAGCGGCGGGCAACCGCGCCGCCGGCCGCCGCGCCGCGGGGTGGGCGCCGTTCCGCGGGGTGGGCGCCGCCCGCCGATGCTACACCCCCTCCCGGGTGGCGAAGTACTCCTGAAGGTAGCGGCCGGTGGCCGACCCGGGCGTTTGGGCGACCTCCTCGGGAGTGCCCCAGGCAATGACCCGACCCCCGCCTTCGCCACCGTCCGGGCCCAGGTCGATGATGCAGTCGGCAGCCGCTACGAGATCGAGGTCGTGCTCAATGACGACGACGGTGTCGCCTCGATCGACCAGGCCCTGGAGCACGGTAATGAGCCTGGCAACGTCGGACATGTGGAGACCCGTGGTCGGCTCGTCCAGGACGTAGAAGGAGTCGCCGGCCTTGTGCGAGGCGATCTCCGCCGCCAGCTTGACCCGCTGCGCCTCTCCGCCCGAAAGCGTGGGGCTCGGCTGCCCGAGTCGTAGATACCCCAGGCCGATGTCGTACAGAAACTGCAGGGGCCGCGCGACCTGCGTGTGCGCCTCGAAGAAGTCGAGGGCCTCCTCGACCGTCATCTCCAGAACATCGGCAATGCTCTTTCCGCGGTACTCGACCTCCAGGGTCTCGGCGTTGTACCGGCGGCCACGGCAGGTCGTGCAGGGAACGTAGACCACCGGGAGCAGAGGCATCTCGATGCGGTGCTGCCCCTGTCCGTTGCAATCCTCACAGCGCCCGCCGGACACGTTGAATGAGAAGCGCCCCGGTCCGTATCCGCGAGCCCGCGCCTCCCGGCTCCCGGCGAAGACCTGCCGAATCGCGTCCATGGCGCCGACGTAGGTTGCCGGCACTGACCGCGGCGTGCGGCCGATCGGGCTCTCGTCGATCTCGTTGGCCCGCAGGAAGCTCTCCCACCCCGCGACGTCCCGGGCGACCTCCGGCGGTCGCCGCCGCGCCAGGAGCGCGTGAACCGAGCCGTAGGCTATGTCGCGAACGAGGGTCGACTTCCCCGAACCGCTGACGCCGGTCACGCAGACAAACCTCCCCTTCGGCAGGTCGATGTCTACGTCCTTCACGTTGTGGAGCGTGGCACCGCGAATGCTCAGGAACTCCGCCTCGGCAAGGCTTCGTCGCCTCCATTCCCCCGCCGCCACGTGCCGACGCAGGTAGCGCCCGGTAACGGACGCCTCCGTTGCGGCAATCTCCTCCGGAGACCCCGCCGCCACGACCTCTCCGCCGTGCGTCCCGGCGCCCGGTCCCATGTCCAGGACGTAGTCCGCCTTCCGGATCACCGGCTCCTCGTGCTCGACCACGACCACGGTGTTCCCCTCGTCGCGCAGGTGGAGGAGCGACCGCAGGAGCGCCTCGGTGTCCCGGGGGTGAAGCCCCACCGTCGGCTCATCGAGAACGTAGGCGCATCCCCGGAGGCGCGATGAGAGCTCCGCCGCCACCCGGACGCGCTGCGCCTCCCCGGTCGAAAGGGTGTTGGTGCCGCGATGCAGCTGCAGGTATCCGACGCCGAGCTCCTCCAGCACGGTGAGGCGGCGCCGCAACTCCGGGAGAATCCGCGCATTCACCAGGGAGGGCACCCTGTCCAGGGCGTCCACGAACTCCCGCACGCGAGATGCCGATCGAAGTCCCAGTGTGCCGATGTCGACGCCCTGTACGGTGACGGCCCGCGCCTCGGGCCGGAGGCGCGTTCCCTCGCAGGCGGGGCAGGGGGGCGGCTCGACCTCGTACTCGCCGGCCTCCCGGGCAATGCCGGTACCTTCGCACCGGGTGCACGCCCCGTAGCGGTCGGTGAAACTGAACAGCCGCGGGTCGGGAACCGGCAGGGTCTCGCCGCAGCGCGGACAGTCGTGCCGGGCAGAGTAGTACCTGCCCGCATCGTCGGCGGCCTCCTCCGGAAGCGAGCCCGTGAAGGGCAGAACGAACACGTCTCCCTCGCCGTCACTGAGCGCCGTCTCCACGGCCTCGCGTAATCGGTCCATGTTCGCCTCACCGACCGGCACCTCCGCGACCACCAGGTCGACATCGTGGAGCTTGTAGCGCTCCAGCTCCGTCACGCTTTCCGAGTCGTGGAATCGCCCGTCAATGCGCACCCGCGGGATCTCACGCGCCCGGGCGCGCTCGAAGGCCTCCTTGTGGAGGCCCTTCTTCATGCGAATGACCGGAGCGAGTACGGCGACGCTTCGTCCTTCGAAGCTGTGGGAGATGCGGTCGGCGATCTCCCGGGCGTCGGCAGCCTCACCGGGAGTGCCGCAGTTGGGGCACACCGGTTCCCCCGCCGCCGCGTAGAGCAGGCGCAGGTAGTGATACACCTCGGAGGTCGTGCCGACGGTAGCCCGCACCGCCGCCCGGGAGATCTTCTGCTCCAGGGCGACCGTCGGCGGAATGGACTCGACGGTATCCACCTCCGGCCGGGAGAGCTGCCGGGTGAACTGCTGGGCGTAGGCGGGAAGGCAGTCCAGGAAGCGCCGGCGCCCCTCCGAGTAGAGCACGTCGAAGGCCAGGGAGGACTTTCCGGAGCCGCTCACGCCGGTCACGGCAATGAGCCGGTCCTGCGGGAGCTCCACCGTGACGTTCCGTAGATTGTGCTCCCGCGCTCCAACGATCCGAATGCGCTCGTCGGCGGCTCCGGCGCCTCCGTCGGCCCCAGCTGGTGCAGACGCGGCCGAGGGTGTACCGGCCGCCCCGCCGGTAGCGCGAACAACGGTGCCCGCACCCGGAGCCGCCCCTGCAAGGGCGGACCCCGGCGCAAACGCGCCGCTCGTTACATACTCCCGGAACGCCCGGCTCGTCGGGGAGTCCATATCCAGGAGCTCCGCCGGGGTGCCCGTGAAGAGGAGCTCTCCACCGTCGTCGCCCCCTTCCGGGCCCAGGTCGATGACCCAGTCCGCCGCCGCGAGGACCCGGAGGTTGTGGTCAACCACCACGGCGCTGTGCCCCGCGTCGATCAGCTTCTCGAGCGCCCCGATGAGGAGGGCCACGTCGGCGTGGTGAAGCCCCGCAGTCGGCTCATCCAGGAGGAAGAGGGTGTGGTCGCTCTTCTTCGCCTCCGAGAGGAAGCGCGCGAGCTTGAGTCGCTGCGCCTCTCCGCCGGAGAGAGTCGGCGCCGGCTGTCCAAGGGTGAGATACCCCAGTCCCAGGTCGATGAGCGGCTCCAGCGCCTCCGCCACCCCGCGGATCTCCCCGTACTCCTCCATAACGACGTCCGCGGGCAGCTCGAGGACGTCGCTGATGGTGCGGCCGAGGAGGGTGACCTCCAGGACCTCCCCCCGGAAGCGGCGGCCGTTGCACACCGGGCAGCGGACGTAGGCGTCCGGCAGGAACTGCAGCTCGACCCGCTCGAATCCGGAGCCGCCGCAGTTGGGACAGGCGCCGTCCGTACTGTTGTAGGAGAAGGCGGAGATCCCGAGCCCGCGCCGCTTCGCCCCCTCGGTCTGGGAGAAGGCGCGGCGCAACGGGTCGAGGACCTTCAGATAGGTTGCCGCGGTCATGCGGGAGCTCCGGCTCAGCGGCGTCTGATCGACCAGCACCGCCCGGGAGATCGCCGCAAGACCCGACACCCCGCGGCAGTGGCCGGGCTCGGTTACCGCCTGCCCCTGTTCCCGGAGCACGTTGCGGTAGAGGACATCGTCGACCAGGGTGGACTTCCCGGAGCCGCTGACACCGGTAACACATACCAGCGCGTTGAGGGGAACGTTGACATCGATCTCCTGCAGATTGTGCTCGGCGGCGCCGGCAATGCGAAGGGATCGCTCCTGCACGGCCCGGGAGTCGCCCGGGCCCTTCGGGCGGGGAGGAGTTTCCCGGAGGTAGCGCACCGTCGGAGAGTCGCTCTCCTCAAGGAACCGCTCCCGGCTGCCCTGGTAGAGAACCGAGCCGCCGCGGTGGCCCGCCCCGGGGCCGAGATCGATGACGTGATCCGCCCGGGCAATGAAGGGCCAGTCGTTCTCCACAACGACAATGGCGTTGCGCCGGTGGGAGAGCTCCCGCAGCACCGCAGCCAGGCGCTCCTTGTCCCGGGCGTGCAGGCCGACGGAGGGCTCATCCAGGACATAGAGCGTATCTGATAGGGCCGCGCCGATCGCCGTCGCCAGGGTGACACGCTGCGTCTCGCCGCCGGAGAGGGTTCTTGCCTGCCGCCCCAGGGTCAGGTAGCCCAGGCCGACCTCATCCAGGAAGCGCAAGCGATTCGTTATGTTCGTCAGGAGGAGCTGCGCCGCCCGATTCTCCGCGGCACCGTCAACGTGATCGAAGATCTCCCGCAGCTCGGAGACCATCATGTTCTGCAGCTGCGGGAAGGTCCACCTGTCATTGAGAAAGAAGTGGTTTGCGTAATCCTTGAGGCGTGTGCCGCCGCAATCGGGGCAGGTGAGGTAACGGCGGTACCGGGAGAGGAAGATACGGGCGTGCTTTCGGTAGCGCTTCCCCTCGAGGAACTGGAAGAAGGCGTGGATGCCGTACCAGCCGTTCTCACGGTCCCCCTCCCAGAGGAGGCGACGGTTCTCCTCCCCGAGGGCGATCCACGGCTTGTCCGTGGGAATACCGACGCGCCTGGCGTAGTCAAGCATCTCCTCGTGGCCCTGCTCGAAGGTCGCACTCTGGAAGGGCCGCACCGCCCCCTCGGCGATTGAAAGCGTCGTGTCCGGGATCACCAGATCGGGATCAATGTCGATGATTCTGCCGAATCCCCGACAGGTGGGGCAGGCGCCCACCGGATTGTTGAAGGAGAAGTCCGCGCTTCGCGGATGTGTGTAGGAGATGTCGCAGTAGGGGCAGTGATAGTCCGTGCTGAACCGCAGCGGGTCTCCCGTGCCGTTGCGGCCGCCGTCGGTCAGGTCGCGGTCGGTCCGGTCGCCGTCCGACGCCGCGAAAACCAGCATGCGCCGCCGTCCATGCTCCAGGGCGGTCTCCACGGAGTCGGTCAAACGCTCCCGCGCGGCGTCCTCGCAGCGCAGGCGGTCGACGACGACGGTAACCGCGGCGCCGCCGTCGAGCTGCGCCTCATCCAGGCGAACGGCGCGGCCGCCTTCCCAGACCCGGGTGAAACCCGACTCGCTGAGACCGCGCCGCACGAGCTCGGCGTCCGCGCCGCCGAGGGGCCGCTCGAAGCAGATGTACAGCCGCTCACCGCGCTTTTCCACGAGGAGCGATTCCACAATGCGCTGAGGGGTGGACTCCACGACGGGGCGGCCGCACCCGTGGCAGTGCAGCGTCGCCGTTCGGGCAAAGAGCGGCCGGAGGTAGTCGTCTACGGAGGTAACGGTTCCGACGGTGGAGCGGGAGGTTCGCACCTGACCGGCGCGGCCCACCGCGATTGCCGGGAGGACGCCGTCGATCTCGTCCGCATCCGGGCGTTCGAGCTGCGCCAGAAACTGCCGCGCGTAGGGTGAGAAGGTCTCGACGTACTGGCGATACCCCTCGGCGTAGAGTACGTCCATGGCCAGAGAGGACTTGCCCGCCCCGGCCACACCTGTGACCACCGTCACGGCGCCGAGGGGAACATCTACGGAGATACCCTTGAGGTTGTTCTGCCGGGCGCCGCGGACGCGAATGGGCCTGGGTTCCATGTCAATGGAAGATAGCCACGGAACCGCCCCAGCGTCACGACCGGGGCGGGCCGCGACGCGGCGGCGCAGCTCGGGCCGGGGCGGGGCCCGGATCCACTGTCGCGGGGAGGCCAGCACTTACGCCGGCTCTGACCTACTCACAACCCTGTTGATGGCGCTGGCCGCAAACCGCTACAGAGCCGTAGGTTGCCGGCGCCCGGCCTGCGAAAAACCCCGTGCCGGGGTAGAAGTCGCCCAAACTTCGCCTGCACCGTGACTTGCCGGAATCCCATCAACAGGGTTGCGGGTAGGTTACGCCGGCTCTACCGGGCGGCGAATGATCGTGCGCAGCTTCTCCGGGGCGACCTTCCGCGGGTTCCCCAGGTAGACCTCGTGGTGCTTGCCCCTCGGCTTGTACCCTTTGGACTTCATGAACTCGTCCATCAGGCGGAGGCTCTTGCCTTCCTCGGAATAGGGACCGAGGTGCAGCGTCTGGACGCACACCCCCTCCTCGAGGGTCCCCAGCCGAAGCGCTCCGAGAGCTTCCTGTTCCCGGCCGTGGGTCAGACTCTCCCGGGCGCGCTCGAAGTCGTCCCGGGTCACAAAGTCCGGCACCATGAGCATGGCGGTCCAGTTCCAGAGGTCGCGGTTCTCCAGAGAGAAGTCCTCGGGGTTCTCCGTCCACCACAGCGCCTCGAGAGGCGGGACCACGAGCTCCAGGTCACTGCTCCCGCCGATGGTCCGAATCCGGCCCACCAGATTGTGCAGCAGCCGGGTCTTCTCCTCGAAATCGGGGGTGTTATTCGGGTCCCCTGCACCGTCAACCATTGCGTAGCTGGCCGGTGAGAGCTCCACCACCTGAGGCTTCCGCCGGGCGGTGAAGTGAGATTTGCGTTCCCTGGTCAGATCAATCTTTCGCACGTGTGACTCCCTGCTTCGACGTCGTTATAGAGTGTATCAGGACTTGCCGGTTTGAACATCCGCACTTGTCCGTTCCGGCCGCATGGCGTAGGCTCACAACCTGTATGGCTACCGTGCGCATTCTTTCCGAACACGCCCCGTCGAATACCTTTCACGCCTGGCTCGACCTGATCCGAACCGACCCCGATCGCGCCGTCGACGCGATCGTAAAGGCCCTCGAAGACGTACCCGAAGCGGTACGGAGCGCCTGCATTGCCCATCAGGAGGGGGAGACACTCCTCCGGAATGCTTTTCGGCGCGCCGAACACGCCGAACTGTCTGGTATTCCATACATGCTCAAAGATCTTTTCGATGCGGCGGGACTCCCGACTCACGCCGGCGGCACCTTCCTGCCGGAGGTCAGGGGCCCGGTGGCGCAGGATTCTCGCCTGAAGCGTGCCCTCGATCGCCTGGGTGCCGTCATGGTGGGAAAGACCCACCTGAACGAGTTCGCCTATGGCCTGGACGGCATGAACGCCCATTACGGGAACGGTACGCACCCCTGGGACATCGATCGGATCAGCGGCGGATCCTCCAGCGGGTCCGCCTGGGCGGTGGGCCGGGGAGTCACCCCGCTGGCATTCGGCACGGACACCGGCGGATCCGTCCGCGTCCCTGCGGCACTCTGCGGTGTCTACGGCGTACGCCTGGAGCCGAACGACCTTGTCCACGACGGGGTGTTTCCCCTCTCGCAGACCTTTGACACCGCGGGATGGTTCACCGCGGCGCCGGAGGATGCGGCAACCTTCTGGGAGGCTCTCGCCTCTGTGGACGGGGAGGTGCGTCTCTCCCCGGACGAGTGGAGCGGCAACGTGCTCTACGCGCCCCGGGAAGACGTCCTGGACGATCCGGAGTTGCAGCGCCTCTACCAGGATGCCCTCCCGCTTCTCGCGTCCGGCCCGACGGAGGAAGGGGCTCGCAAACCACCCCGCCCAGTCGACCGCGCGCGCCACGCCGACCACGCCACCGCCGAAACCAGCGCCGCCTCCCCGGATCCCCCTTCCACCGAACTGGAACGCTACCTCCGGGAGTCGAGTCACGAGCACGTGATGGCGTACAACGTCATCGGCAGTAGCGATGCCGGCACCGTCCACGCGCCCTACCTGACGGAGTACGCCGACCGCTACGAGGAGCGGGTACGACTCCTGATCGAGCGGGGAGCGCACTGGCCCCGGGAGGAGCGGGAACGCGCCCGGGAGATCCAGCGCAGCACCGAAGAGCATATCCGCGGCCTCCTCAGCGAATACGATGCGATCGTGTCACCGACGACGCACGTCGTGGCGCCGCCCTTTGCCGAAGCGGGGTTCGACTTCCGCCGACGCATTCTTGCCCTGACGGCCCCGGCGAGCCTGGCCCGGGTGCCCGTGGTCACGGTCCCGGTCTTCCGGGAGGACGGCCTCTCCGGAGGCCTGCAGGTCCTCATCCACCCGGAGCGGCCGGGTCTCGGCGTCTCGCTGCTGCGACACCTCGCTACACACCACCCGTAACGGCCACGCCCGGCGGTCAGGTGCCGGCCGCTTCCACGCGGTTTCGCCCCTTCTTCTTTGCCTGGTAGAGCGCCTGGTCGGCACGCTCCCGCGTCTCCTCCACACTGCGGTCGGAGCCTTTATGTATGGCAAAGCCGATGCTCACGGTCACCGTCACGCCGGGGTTCTTCCCGCCGCGGCCACGGCGGCTCTTCCCGTTGCGGTCGCGTCCCCGGGCAGCACCCCGTAGCACGAAGGGACTGCCGGCGACACTGCTGCGAAGATCCTCCAGCGCCGCGGCTACGCCGTCAGCATCGTCATGATTGAAGATGATGGTGAACTCCTCGCCGCCGTACCGGAAGACGCGCCCCGGCACCCGCGCGGCGGCCAGGCGGGTGGCGACCATGCGGAGGACCTGATCGCCGGCGTCGTGACCGTGGGTGTCGTTGAACTGTTTGAAGTGGTCGATGTCGGCCATGGCGACGGCGTAGCGGCGGCCGAGGCGCCGGCCGTACTCTTCCAGGGCGCGGCGGCCCGGCAGGCCGGTCAGGGCGTCCTTGTAGGCGAGGGCGTACGCCTCCAGGACCACCGCCAGGAGGCCCGCAAGGGCGGCGGCCGCAGTGGGCGCGGTGAGCTCGCCGCCCTCCACCGGGAGTGCGGTCTGTACGACCAACCCCTGTGCCGCCAGGTACGCCAGGGGCAGCCCGTCGCTGAGGCGGCCCCGCACCAGGGCGAAGATGAGGAGTGCGACCGCGACCACAGTGTACTCGCCCCACAGGATGGAGACTTCGACGCCCGGGACCGGGGTCCGCGCCGCCGTCAGGAACTCGTCCGTGCGGGCCGCCCAGGGCTCCGCAGCGCCTCGGCCCCAGGCGAGAACCGCGCCCAGGAGCACGATCACGACCGCCCAGCGCAGCATCCCCGGCCGGCTGAGGATCCCCCGCTCCGGAAGCGCCGTGAAGACGACCAGCGCCACCGGAAGCAGCACCGACAGGGGCAGGACGGTGGTGCCGCCGACGGCTTCAACGACCCCGGACTCCTGAACCACCCAGGTCAGCGCCGCCACAACTGACAGGAAGAAGACGCGATTCCGGGCAAAGACCGCCGCAAGGGCGAGCACCGCAGGCCACACGAGTCGCGGAATCCACGGGAGGACCTCCGTGGCCGCTCCCGTGGCGGGGACGAAGCGGCTCAAGAGGGAAAGCACACCCACCAGCACCGCCCCCCACAGGGCAAACCACACCCGCTGCAGCCCCGCGCGCAGGCTCGAATTCACTCCCGCCTCCCCATCATCTGAGAACTGCTGCGTGTCCGCGGCATAGTCGGACAGTAGCGGATGCACGGCGGCCGGGCAAGGGCGGATTGTCCCGGATCATCTCTCCATATATGCTATCTCCATGACCACAACAAACCGAATTCTCAATCGCCACGATATCGATCGTATCCGCGGGTTTCTTTCGCTTGCTACAGAGAGGGGATCGGAGAAGTTCCGGACACTCCTTCAGTTGAAGAAGGATCTCACCACTGCGACCATCTTCGATCCTGAAGAGATGCCTGCGGACGTCGTCACGATGAACAGCGAAGTGCGCATCGGCGGCTCCGGGATGGACGGCTCGACCGTTGTCAAGCTGGTCTTCCCGCAGGAAGCGGGTATGGCACAAGGCAGTGTTTCATTGCTTGCTCCACTTGGCGCCGCTCTTCTTGGGAGAAGGGCCGGAGATCGAGTATCCTATGTCGCTCCGGGAGGAGAGGTTGAGATCGAAATCCTGAGCATCATCTTTCAGCCGGAGTCAGCGGGCGACTACCAATCATAGGCACAGGACCCAATGGAACACAGGCGTCTCGCGCTTGTCGCAGGCGCCGACGGGAAAACTATTTCCAGGAGATAGATGTGGAAAATGCGACGTGTCAGTCGGAGATCGAAAGCGCCTTCAGGAAGCAGGTCGGAAGCGATCCGAGAGTACGCGGGGCGTTCCTTCTGGTTCAATCAGAGAAGCCGGGAGTCGACCTGAACATCGCAGAGAGCGGGAACGGATCTCAGGTCTACGTGGACCAGCCGAACCACCTCGCGAGCGTGGGGAAGCTCTTCACCGCGACGCTGATCGCAATGCTCTACGAGCGCGGTGAGCTCGACTTCACGGACAGGATAGGGGCCTACCTCGACGCCGAGCTGATGAAGGGGCTCCACGTCTATCGTGGACGCGACTACTCGAATGACATCACGGTCCGGCACCTGTTGATGCAGACGTCCGGTCTCTACGACGTCTTCTACGAGATGTGGGAGCGGATGATGGCTGATCCATCCTTCACGATCTCGACGAGGGAGGCGATCGAGTGGGGCAAGGAGTACATGAAGCCGGTCGCAGAGCCGGGAAAGAAGCACCACTACACGGATACCAACTACTATCTGTTGGGCTTCATTGTCGAGCGCGTTACGGGGAAGCCGTTTCACCAGGCCATGCACGAGATGATCTTCGATCCCCTCGGCATGACGCACGCGTGGATGCATGGATATTCCACTCCGAAGGAGCAGCCTGGGCATCCTGCCGCCGGACTCTACATGAAGGACACCGACTTCAGCTCCGTCAAAGGTGCCCCCGCGATCGACCACGCCGGCGGCAGCGTCGTCGCTCCGCTCTCCGAATATCTGCTCTTCCTGAAGGCGCTGACGAGCCACCAGCTCGTTCGCGCGGAAACACTTGAGCGGATGATCAGCGACGACGTCCACATGGGCTTCCCCACCGTCGGCTTCGACTACGGGTACTCCATCTGGAAATTCCGGTCCATCCCGCTCCTCATGCCGCCGACGCTCTACAGCTGGGGCTGCACCGGGGTAACCGGGGCCTTCATGTTCTTCCATCCGGACACCGAATCGCACATCATCGGGACCTTCAACAACTTCGCGTACCGTGGGAAGGCGCTGACCTTCATGGCCCGGAAGGTGATCAAGCCACTTGTGGCCGAAGCCGCCGCGCGAGGATCCAAGCGCTGATTTGAGGCCGGCCCATATCGACGGAAGATGCACAGATCGCCGCGGTGTGCCGGGTGCATGAATGCACGTTGGCCACCCGC
>CAZZIE010000018.1:0-43061 GCA_964654185.1 uncultured Spirochaetaceae bacterium
GCGCGTCTTTCCCGCGCCGTGCGCGCGCACCGGCGCCCGCGCCGCCGAGCGGCCGCCCCTACCGCTGCCCGAACAACTTGCGCCAGAGCCCCTGAACGCCCGGGCCCTCCTTCTTGATCTGCGGCGCCGAGCCGGGAAGCTTGTTGAGGTCCTCCTCCCGCCCTGCGGTGAGAAGCACATCCGTCTGGTCAATGCGGTAGCTCGGCGCAACGAACTGGTACTCCCCGACCCCGTCCTTGCGCACCGCAATGACGTTCAACCCGTACTGCCGCCGCAGGTCCGCCTCTACCAACGTCTTGTTCACCATCTCATCCGGCGGGCGGATCTCCGCAATGACCAGGTTGCCGCCGATGGGAAAGTAGTTGAAGAGCGTCGGCGACACGAGAGGGAGCGTGAGACGCTTGGCCGCCTCGCGGTTGGGGTAGATGACCTCCGTCGCCCCGACAAGCCGCAGAATCTCGCCGTGCTGGTCGGTCTCGGCGGCAGCGATCACCCGCTGCACTCCCCGCTTGCTCAGGTAGTTCGTCACCAGGATGGACGCCTCAATGCGCTTGCCCATGTCGATGATGGCCGCATCGATTCCCTTCGGCACGATCTTCTCAATCGTCTCCTCCCGGATCGCATCGGCCACATACGCCGCGGACACCTGGTCCTGGTACTGCTCAATGATGTCGCGCTCCTTGTCCAGAATGAGAATCTCCACATCGTATTCGAGGAGCTCATCCAGGACGCGCCGCGCCAGAAATCCAAGTCCGATGATCGCAAACTGTTTCACGCAACCCTACCTCCGGCGGTCCGGATCCACCGCCAACTCTGTGCCGGGCGCCCGATCTGCAGCCCCGCGGGCTATCCGATCAGAATGCGCTCCCGCGGGTACTCCAGAAGCCGCCGGCGCTCCTGCCGGAACCGCGGCATGGCGATCGAAATCAACCCGAGCCGTCCCGCCAGCATCGTCAATATTATGACGATCTTCGACGGCCCCGTCAGATCCGCCGTGATCCCCTGAGAAAGGCCGACCGTCCCGAAGGCCGAGAAGACTTCAAAGACCAGTGCCGATGCCGACGGACCGCGCCCCGCGGCCGCCCCCTCCGACGCTGCGCCGGCCGCCGGCCCCGCGCCCGCCCCGGCGCCGAAGCTCTCCGTGATCATGAGGGCCGCCGTCGCAACGAGCACAATGAGGAGCGCCTTCACCGCGAAGCCGTAGGCGTTGGTGAGCACCTCCATGGGTACCCGGCGCCGACCGATCCGGGTCTCCCCGAAGCGGTTGGTTCCACCGAGGGCGGCGACAACCACCAGGGCGAAAACGCTCACCTTGATTCCGCCGGCGGTGGAGCCGGGCCCGCCGCCGACGAACATGAGCCCAAGCGTCTGGAGATAGGCCGGCTGCGACAGGGTATCCTGCGGGAGCGTGTTGAAGCCGGCCGTTCGTGTGGTGACGCTCTGGAAGAGCGCCTGGAGAATGCGGGTACCCCAGGAAGCATCGTCCTCATGGAAGCCGAAGAGGAGGTAGAAGAGCGTTCCCAGCACAACGAGGATGAACGCCGTGGAGAGCACAACGCCGGAGTGCAGACTCAGGCGATGGCGCTGCCGCGTAAACCAGTCGTAGACGTCGTGAACCACGACGAAGCCCAGACCGCCCACCAGGACCAGGATCATGACCGTGAGGTTCACACCGACCGCGCCGGAGAAGCCTTCCAGACTGTCCCGGAAGAGTGAGAATCCGGCGTTACAGAAGGCGCTGACCGCGTGGAAGATGCCGGCGAAGATCGCCCCGGGTACATCGAGGCTGCGAAAGAGCAGCACCAGAATGGCCGCGCCGACCAGCTCGATTGCGAAGGTCACCAGGAGCACGCTCCGCAGAATGCCCCGGGGATCGAACTCCACCGCCTCGACGTAGTACTCCCGAATAAGCTTGCGACTCTGCAGACTCATCCGTGATCCGGGGCGCGCCAGGTAGAGCGTCGTGATCGCAATGATCCCCAGACCGCCCGCCTGAATGGTCGCCAGGATGACGATCTGCCCGAAGAGCGTGAAGTCCGCGGTGTTCACGGTGATCAGCCCGGTCACGCACGCCGCCGAGACCGCGGTGAAGAGTGCATCAATGTAGGCAATCCCGCCCTGCCCCGGCCAGGCAAAGGGCAGCCGCAACAGAATCGACGCCACGACAATGACGACGAAGAAGTACCCGAAGAGGAGTGTCTGCCCCGATCGTAGCAGCCGGCGAAACGACGAAGCCATGTCAGGCCGTAGTCTGAGTTGAGATCGATGCCGACGCGCCGGCGCGCTCGTCCATCCCGGCATCCTCAGCAGTCAATGCGGCGAGGTACTGCTCCATCTCGCGGATCGCCCGGATGGAGAGCATCTCCTCACTGATAGCCCGGGCGCGCTCGATCGTAAGGGCGGCGATCTGCCGCCGGACCGTCGCAATGTGTTTCGGCGCCACGCTCAGCTTCCGGATCCCGATTCCCACAAAGAACGGGATCAGCGTCGGGTCCGCTGCGCTGTCGCCGCAAAGGGAGAGCTCGGAGATCTTCTCGCCCACCCCGTCGACGATTCGCTTCAGCGCCCGCAGGACCGCGGGATGATAGTTCCGGTAGAGATCGCCCAGACGCTCGTTGGTGCGGTCCACCGCGAGGAGGTACATCACCAGGTCGTTGGTCCCGATCGAGAGGAAGTCCGTCGCCTCGGCGAGTTCCGCGATCGACTCCACCGCCGAGGGGAGCTCGATCATGGCGCCGATCTTCGGCGACGCGTTGTACGGCACACCCTCCTGGTCCAGCGCAGCCATCGACTCGGCGATCTCGGCACGCCCCGCCTCGACCTCTTCCACCGAAGATACCATGGGAAACATGATCCGCAGATCGTGTCCGACCCCCGCGCGCAACATGGCGCGCAGCTGATCCCGGAAGAGCTCCGTGTTTGCCAGGGAGAAGCGGATACCCCGCACGCCGAGGAAGGGGTTCTGCTCGGGCTGGTAGGCGGTATCCATGAGCTTGTCCCCACCAATGTCCGCGGTCCGGAGCGTCGTCTCCCGGTCGCCCATCCTGTCCAGGATGCGCTTGTATATGTAGTACTGCTCCTCCTCGGTGGGTGCGGCGTTGCGAATGATGAAGGGAAACTCGCTTCGGTAGAGCCCCACGCCGTCGGCCTGACTCTCCACCGCAGCCTGCACGTCCTGGAGGATGTTCACGTTCGCCAGCACCTGCAGGGGCTCGCCGCAGTCGGTGCAGCCGCCCCCCGCCACGACGTGGGTCGCCCTCGCGGAGTCCGGGGCCGAACGCTGCCGGAAGCGTCGCTGCGTCTCCTCGTCGGGCTCAATGTAGATCGTACCGCCGGTGGCATCCAGGAGGAGCGTCGTTCCCTGCCTCACCGTGAGCACCGAGGGATCATCCGAAACCAGGACGGGCACACCCAGCGACCGCGCCAGAATCGAGATATGCGCCGTCACGCCGCTGCCGTGAAAGACCACCCCGGCCACGTGCTGTACCGCGAGCTTCACCAACTCGGACGGAAAGACGTGCCGCGCAATGACCACGTACCCGGTGTAGTCGGTGTCGGCGCGGGCCGAACCCTGGAGATTGGAGATCAACCGGTGCCCGACGTCCTGAACGTCCTGTACCTTCTCGGCAAAGCGCGGATCCTCCATCTGGCCAAAGGTCTCAGCGAAGTAGCGGACCAGCTCGTAGACAGCGCGCTCCGGCGACTCGCCCTCCCGGATGCGGCTGCGCATCTCACCGGTGAAGCTCTCATCGCTGAGCATGAGGAGGTGGGAGTTGAAGATGAGGGAGGCCACGTCGGACAAATCGGTCTCGCTGTCGTGCTGCAGCTCCTCCAGCTGGTGTCGCGTCTGCTCGACCGCGCCCTCGAAGCAGCGCAGCGCCTCGTCGACGCCGACCTGTCCCGACGTCCCCGGTGGCGCCTCTTCGGGAGGCTCGTCGAGCCACCCCTGCTCCAGTACGAAGGCCTTGCCCAGGGCGGTACCCTCCGAGGCGGTCCTGCCGTAGAGGACGCGTCCCGCTGCGCCCTTGCGCCCGATCTGGACGGGCCGCCGCTCGGAACTCTCCCGGAGCTTCGGCACGGGGACCTCCCGCAGGAGCACGGCGTTCTCAAGCGTGGCGGCCAGGGGGTTGGCGATTGCGCGAAGGGCGCGGTCGTCCTCGCCGGTGAAGCTCCCGCCGGTGCGGCGCTGCACCAGGAGGACGCCTATGCGGCGGGGGCCGCGCCGCACCGGCGCCGCGAGAAAGCCCGGCAGTTCCGGACGCGGCAGATTGCGCTCGGGGTCTCCTCCGGAACCGGCGGGATCCGCTCCCACGCCGTCCCGCCGCGACTGCTGGGTCCGGAAGACCTCGCCCACCACCCCGGGGCGGATGCCCACCGCCGGATCGGGGTTGGTCGGCGGTGAATCACCGGCGTAGGCGCGAAGGGCCAGGGTATCCGCGTCCTCATCGTACAGGTAGATGAAGCCGGCGTCCGCCCGGAAGCTCTCGGCAATGAGCCGGATGGCGTTCCTGAAGAAGGTGTCCGTGTCCCCCGGGCGGTCGAAGAGTCTGGAGAGCTGGTTCACGAGCGCAATGAAGTCGATGGGACGCACCCTCCTTGTGGAGCAATCGCCTACAATGTAGTTTGACCGGTGAGACCCGGTCAACGCGCCCGGAAAGCCGACCGTCACCCGGGCAGACCTGCCGGAGAGGTACGGGCGCCGATCCGTCGTGCGCCGCGGCGGGCCGTCGGGGTGACGGGGCTATCGACACCCCCCCCCGGAGGAGGTATTCAGTGCGGAGCGTCTGCGTATTCTGTGGCTCATCTCCCGGTACGGAACCCACCTACAGCGACGTCGCGGCGTCGCTCGGCCGGACGGTTGCGCGGAGAGGCCTGCGCCTGGTCTACGGCGGCGGCCACCGCGGCCTCATGGGGACCCTCGCCGACGCCGCCCTCGCCGAAGGAGGAGAGGTGATCGGCATCATCACGCGGCACCTCATCGACCGGGAGCTCGCTCACCAGGGCCTGACATCTCTGCAGGTCGTCGAGGATATGCACAGCCGAAAGGCGGCCATGGCGGCTCTGGCCGAGGGCTTCATTGCCCTGCCCGGCGGCTTCGGCACTCTGGAGGAGATCCTGGAGGTGTTGAGCTGGAGCCAACTCGGTCTCCACCCCCACCCGGTGGCCTTCATGGATGTCGACGGCTTCTGGCAGCCGCTGCTTCAGCTCTTCGATCGGCAGGTGGAGACGGGATTCCTCCCCGCGGAGAGCCGGGAACGCCTCATCAGCGAAGAGGATCCGGGAGCACTGCTTGATCGCATGGCGGAGACCACCCCGGAGATCCGCGACCGCTGGCGGGACTGACCCCCGGACACCTCGCGACCCCGCGGGCGCCACGGGGCGCCGCGGGACACCGAGCCACTGCGGCGAACAGCCGTCGGCCGTGCGGGGCGCGGCAACCAAACCGCAGCCCCGCAGAATCCTGGGCCGACCGGTACCCACAATCTTCTGGAAACCCAATAGCTATCGGATCAGGATGAACTCCACTCGCCGGTTCTTCCAGCGGTTCTCCAGGTCAGTGTGCGGCACCACCGGCTCGGTACCGCCCCGGCCGAGGACGCTGATGCGGTCGGGCTCCATGCCCATCTCCACCAGGGAGTCTTTCACGCGCTGTGCCCGGGCCAGGGAGAGCGGCTGGAGCTCTTCACGCTCCTCCCGCTCCGTGCCGGTAATGTTCACGGCGTGCCCTTCGATCCGGATCTGGTAGGTGTCGTACTTGTCGAAGACCTCCACCAGACGCATGAGGACCTGCCGGTTCTTCCGGCCGAGCTCCGTGTCCTGATCGAGCTCCAGCTCCGGGCTGTTCGGCTGGAAGTTGATGTTGGAGATCCTCACCTTCAGCCGGTCGCCGTCACGGACGACGAGGATGTCCACCGGGATGATTCCCTCCCGGGTGGAGGTGTTCCCCAGGGCGTCGGTGATCGTGAACACGTAGGGGTAGTCCTCCGCCGAGATGACGAGCTCGCCGTCGGAGGAGCGGCCGTCCCAGACGATCGTCTCTGCAGGCTCGCGCTCCCCGGAGTAGCTGATGAAGGGCCGGCGGTTCCGGTCCAGGATGGCCAGGCGCCACTCGTCTATGGCGCTCTCATCGTCGACGTCGAGGGAGATGGTGAGCTCATCGTTCACGCCGTCGTTGTCCGGGCTGAAGGGGAGCGGTCCCACGTCGATCCGGGCGGTGGGGCCGGAGACATCGATCTCAAACTCTCTTGAGTCTGCAACGGGCCGGTTGCCCTTCTCGTAGGTCACGGTGTACCGCGCCGTGTAGGTGCCTTCCCGGACGCGGCCGTTCTCGTCGCGACCGTCCCAGGTGACCTGCCGGGTGCGGTCCATTTGCGTGCCGGTGAAGCGCCGGTCGACGCGGCCGGACTCGTGGACCAGGGCGATCTCCCACTCCTCAATGCCTTCGGTGAGGCTCGTGAAGAGGTTGATGGGCACTTCGTCGGCAACGCCGTCGCCGTTCGGCGAGAAGCCGCTGCCGCTCACCGTGGCGAAGGCGCGGGTCCGCGTGGTGTCGACCGTGATCGACGGGGCTGCCGCGCGGGCTCGGTTGCCCGCGGCGTCGACGCCCTCCACGACGTAGCGGTAGGTCCCGTCGGGAACGGGGTTGCCTGCGGCGTCGGTGCCGTCCCAGGAGGCCGTGGCCAGACGGTTCCGCCACTCGAAGGTGCGGATCACCGCGCCCGCCTCGTCGGTGAGCTCCGCGGTCCAGGTCTCGGCCCGGCCGGAGCTCTGGCGGAAGACGACGCTGTCCTTGCGGCCGTCGCCGTCCGGCGAGAAGAGTGCGTTCTCCGTCTCGAGCTCAATATTCGGCGCCTCCGTGTCCAGGAGGAACTGTTCCGTCGTCGCCTCCGGCGCGTTGCCGTGACGATAGATGACCTCGATTGCACCGCGGTAGCGTCCGTCGGCGAGGCGTCGATTGTCACTGCCCCGGCCGTTCCAGGCGATCCGCTCCGGCGGTGCTGACTCTCCTCCCCGCTCAAAGACCACGTTACCCCCGGCGTCCTCAACGCGGACCGTGTAGCTCTCGACACCGTCGCGGAGGGCGAGTTGCGGCACGAGACCCAGGGTGTCCTTCACGTTGTCGCCGTTCGGCGAGAACGCGTCGGAGTCCGCGGACAGTGTGACAGGCGTCTCGGCGGTGTAGACCTCAACGGCAACCGGCGCCGAGCGTCCGACGTTGCCCGCGCGGTCCGTCGCTTCCAGAACGTAGCTATAGGTGCCGTCGGGGACGGTGGCGCCGGCATTGTCCCGGCCGTTCCACTCAAAGCTCTCGGGGGGCGCACCGACCCAGGACTCCGTGCGCACCGCCTCGCCGTCGGGGCTCGTAATGGTAGCGGACCACTCCTCCTCCTCGGAGGCGCGCTGGGCAAAGACCACCTTGTCTTTGCGGTCGTCACCGTTCGGGGAGAAGATCTCCTCGCCGGCGGTCACCTCCGCCGTCGGCGGGGTCACATCGACGACGATGGGCCGCGGCGTCTGCGCTTCGGCGCGGTCACCCTTCTCGTAGGTGACGGAAATGCGCGCGGTGGCCGGCCCTTCGACCACCGAGCCGGCGTCGTTGCGGCCGTCCCACCGAACCGGCTCCAGGCCGTCCGATCCCGTGTAGCTGCGCAGAACCGCGCCGTCCTGGTCTTCCAATGTCAGACTCCACTCGGCAATTCCCTCCTCCAGATTGCTCTGGGGACGGATCTCCACGCTGTCCTTCACGCCGTCGCCGTTGGGCGAGAGGGTCGAGGCGCTGACACTCAGGGACACGGATACCTCCCGGGTGTCCACCCGGATGCCCGGAACCCGCCGCTCGACGCGGTTGCCCGCGGCGTCCTGCGCCGAAACGACATAGGTGTACTCCCCGTCGGGAACTACGTTGCCGGCCTCATCCGTGCCGTCCCAGGTGAAGGTCTCGGCGCTTCCCCGGAAGGTGAAGGTGCGCGACACGTCACCGCGCTGGAAGCGCGCCTGCCATACCTCCTCCCGGCTGGAGTCCTGGACGACCTCAATGGTGTCCTTGTTGCCGTCCCCGTCCGGGGAGAAGACCGTATCTGCAATCTCGACCTCGATCGATGGGAACACGGTGTCCACGCGTACCGGATCACTGGTACTGACGGGCCGGTTGCCGTGGTTGTACCAGAGCTCCGCCTCGACGCGGTACTCTCCGTCCGGCGCGACGGCGCCGGTGTCGGTGCGCCCGTTCCAGCGGTAACGCTCCTGGAAGCCGGCGGTTCGGCCGGTGGAGAAGATCTCGGTGTCCGCGGCGTCGCGAACGGAGACGCGGAAGGCATCGATCCCGTCGCGCCGGCCAGGCTGGAGAATGACCTCCAGGCTGTCCTGGACGCCGTCGCCGTTCGGCGAGAAGGCCTCCCGGGCGGTGGAGACCACCAACGGCGTCTCCTCCGTGTCGATCTCGAAGGTCACTGCGTTGGACTCACCGAAGTTTTCAGCTTGGTCGGTCGCTTGCAGACGATAGGTGTAGATCCCGTCGGGGGCGCGGATACCCGAGTCCTGCACGCCGTTCCAGTCGAAGGTCTGGTCCGGGGCGCCAAGCCACGTCAGGGTGCGAACCACCTCGCCCTCGCCGTCCCGGATCTCCCCGGTCCAGCGAACCTCCGGGCTCGCCTCCTGGAAGATGCGGTTGGCGTCCTTGTTGCCGTCCCCGTTGGGACTGAAGATGTCGTACTGCGACCGCACGGATGCGCTCGGCGGAGTGACGTCCAGAATGAACTCCGGCGAGACCTGCGCGGGGTTGTTCCCGTTCCGGTAGAGGACCTCCAGGCGCGCGGTGTATGCGCCCTCCGGAAGATCGCGCCCGGCGTCGTCGGCACCGTCGAAGATCAACTCCCCCGACAGCGTCCCGCCGCCGGAGAAGGTGCGCACCACCTCCTCGTCGTCGTTCCGGACGGCGAGTTCCCAGCGCTGCAAGCCCTCCGCGACGGGTATCTCCGGCGTGAGCGTAACCACGTCGGCATTGCCGTCGTTGTCCGGAGAGAAGAACGACCGGTCGATGCTCACGGCAATCGGCGTGGGCTCGGTGTCGACAATGATGTTCTCCACCGTCGCCACGGCGCTGTTGCCCGCGCGGTCGGTGGTCCGGATCTCGTAGCGGTACACTCCATCGGGCACAAGGATGCCGTCGTCGTTGCGCCCGTCCCAGGCGAAGTCCGTCGGGGCGCCTTCCCAGGTCACGCGCCGCACCAGGTTGTCCCCGGCATCGTAGACGGAGCCGATCCAGTTGTCCTCGGCCGAACCCTTCTGCCCGACGGGAAGAATGTCCTTGTTACCGTCGTCGTTGGGGCTGAAGATGAGGGCGTTCGGGTCCTCCGGCACGGTAAGCTCCACCGTCGGCGCCGTGGCGTCCACAACGAACTCCTGCCTGCCGGACGAACCGACGTTCCCGTTGTCGTCGACGGCGGTGAGCTCGAAGCTGTAGCGACCGTCGTCGACGCGGTCACCCGCGTTGGAGCGGCCGTCCCAGGCGAGCTCCTCCGGAATTGGAATGCCCGATTCCACGTAGAGTAACCGGTCCAGGATGTTCTGGAAGCCGCGGTTCTCCGGACGGTCCTCCTTGTTCTCGATGGTGCGCACCAGGTTGCCGTCGCTGTCGTAGATCGAGAGGGTGTACCCCTGGACGAAGCGCTGATCATCAATAGCGATCGGCAGAGTCAGGCGGTCGCTCGTTCCGTCGTTGTTCGGAGAGATGTAAGCGGTGTCCTCGTAGGTCACATCCACCTCGGGCGGGTCCGCATCAATGACGCCCAGCGCCACGTTGCCGCCGAGCCCGAACGCCCAGATGCCGTTGTAGAGGGGGGTCGCAGCGCTCTTCACTTCGACATCGCTCCTGCTCCAGCCGCGCTGGGCGAGAAAGCCGTCCTCGCCGCGGAAGTCCGTGCTGAAGTCGACGGCAATGCCGAAGGAGGGAATGAGGCTCCGGCTTGGCCGCGTGTCGTCGAGGCGCTCCCGCAAGTCGATTCCCCAGCCGATCCGCGCGGTGACCACGTCGAAGAAGGTGACATCCGTACCGACATCAAAGCGTACGTTCTGAAAGCTCGGAAAGCTGAGATCCGCCGCAGCGACAATGTCCACGGGGTCGGTCTCCAGCATGGTCGCCGAGGCGCCGGCAATGAGGGTGAAAGGCGCCCCGGACAGGGTCTCCGTGGCGCTGCCGAAGCTCTTGCCCATGTGGTGCAGGCTCGCACCCCAGCGGAAATCGCGCATGAAGGAGACATCACCGAGGATGTGCTGAACGCCGAGATCCGCACCCAGCCCCCAATCGAAACCGCCGGCGGTGCCGAGGGTGGAGCCCAGGCCCAGACCGACCAGAAAGTTCGGATAGAGGTCCTTGGAGAAGGAGGCGTGGATCCCGAATTGCGTCCCCAGGTTCATGGAGTCGTAGGGAGAGGTCAGAAAGCCCAGCGAGGTGGCTGCAACGCCCACCCTGGAGGGAATGGTCACCCCCAGATTGGCAACGTGCCCCCGGTAGCCGGTGTCACCGGCGCCATCGCCCAGACCGGCGAGAGCTGCGTAGCTCAGGTCCAGGTGGGCGCGCTGTTTCAGCGCGGAGGCCGCGGGGTTGAGGGCATCCGTCGTCGGCGATTCCTCGGCGGTTGCCACGGCGCGTCGTGCAGCAAAGAGGGGGGATGTAAGGCTCAAGCTGTCGTCCGCCCCGCTCGCCTGATCGAAGGCGAAGAGAGTCGGAACGACCAGACTTGCAGTCAGCAGCAGCGTTATCAGACGCTTCATTCGGCATCACCTCGTATACCGGCCCTGCGGGGCCGGACAATATTCATCAAAATCCTCAATAACCTTGCAATTATATCGTAACTTGCCGTGTGATCCCACGTCGGATTTGAGCCTGGTATTCGTCGCAGTACCCGTTGCGCCTGCGGACGCTGCCGGCCCCTGTGACGGATCCGCGCGTCGGCCGGCCGACCGGCGCCCATTGCCACTTCGCCCAGGACCCAATAGCTTATAGGAAAGGAGGATGGTCATGGTCATTGACCCAGATTCAGTCCGGGCGATTCAACGCTATCGCAGCACCATGCCTCCACGACTCACCGAACCTTCGGCATCGACGGAGATGGAGGAGACCGATGAGACCTCGATCGAAGAGGGCTCCCGGGGCATCTACGTCGCTGTTGGGCGGCGACGGCGCAACCATCGCCGGGGAAACCGCTACTTACCACAATACAAGGGCGGACGCGTAGACTACTACGCGTGATCCGGCCGGACGCCGCCGTCGGCGCCACCCCCGGCGGGGCAGCCGGGCCGCGGCCAGGATCCGGCGCCGGCGGTCACGGTTCGGCGCCGGCGCTAACCATGATACCCCGGAGCGCCGAGCTCCTGTCCTGAAACAGCCTCGTACTCCGCCGGATCGAAGGGATAGTCCCAGCAGCCGCGGCGCGTCACCACGTGACCGCCGAAGCCGACCTTGAAGCGAAGCAAGCCGTGCATGGGATTGCCCGGGCTCGTGTCGGAGGGCACGCCGAAGAGGTCGTAAGTGTGCGCCCCGAGCTCCCGGGCGTAGCGCATGGCTTCCCACTGCAACAGATAGGTGGGCATCCGGCGGCGCTCCCTGTCACCGCTGGCACCGTAGAGATAGAGGGCGTAGTCCCCGGCGACGGCAAGGACGAGCCCCGCCAGCGCCCGGCCCTCGTAGCGTGCGGTAAGAAGGTGGATCCCGACCTCGCCGTCGTCGGGAACGCTGAGAAGACGCTCGAAGTGCCCTCTGTCGTGGACCGTCGTACCCGCGCGCTCCATTGTCGTCCGATAGATCTCGTACCACTCCTCCAGGCCGGCCGGTCCATCTTCCCGCACCGTGACGCCCCGCCGCTCCGCCAGGCGCACGTTGTACCGCGTCTTCGGCTTCATGGCGGCCAGGCGCTCCGTCGGCGCCCGATCCAGATCAATGAGGACCGTATCCGTCGGCTGCACGTCCGTCGGCGCCTTGTGGAGGTTGTGCTCGTGGGTGCCAAAGTTCATCCGCATGCTCCGCACCCAGGCGGGCGGAAGCGCCACCGGCTCGAAGTGCCGCTCCCCCTCGTCTTCCTGAACCTCCAGGTCAAAGGGCGACCGCCAGGGAAGGTCGAAGCGGAGAAAGAGCACCTCCTCCGGAAGGCGCGGTCGCAGGGTTTCGGCGAGCTCCTCCAGGAAGAGACCCTGCGCATCCGGCGGAACCGGTACGTCCGGGCCCCAGGGTACATAGCCGAAGACGTAGTCCCGGCTGAAGGGCTGGATCACCACGACGACGGCGCCGCTCCCGTGAACGCTCGACACCCAGAAAGGATGGACGGGACGGCCGCTCTGCGCCTTGGCCCGGGCCCACCGGGCGCTCTGCATGAGATTGCGGCGCGTCGATATCTGCGAGACGTCAACGGGACGAACGGTCATGACGGTATGAACGGGGGCGGCGCGGCCTCCCGGGCGCCGCGCCTTCCGGGGCGGCGCGGCATCCGCGGAGACAAGCCACCACCGGCGACACTCTGGAGCTTACCGGGAGGCCTCACCATCCGGCAAGGCCGCATCCGTACCGGCGTCCCTGTCCGGCAGTGCCCGCTCGTAAATGCGGTTGCGGCTGTGGATGACCGCAAGCACCACGTCGAAGGCGAAGAGGAACGATCCCTGCAGGATGAGACTGTTCCCCCACCCGGCAAAGCGCGGTTCACCCCGGGTCTTCGCGTACTCCCGCAGGAAGAAGCCGGCCATGACGTAGCCCACGTCGAGACCGGCGTTGACCAGAAGCGTCTTCTCCAGGCTGTGCTGCGCCCCGATCTCCTCGGCAAGGCTTGCCGGCGCCGTCGAGCGCGCCCCGGAAATGAGCGCGGACGCCGCCAGCCCCAGATTCACGCTGTTCCACATGACGTTCATCTCGTGGAAGGCCTGGTCCCCGGGGCCCGTGAAGTACATGATCCCCCCGGCGAGCCCGTTGGCGACGGCCCACCCTCCGAGAGTCCACATTCCGATCCGGTTCACCCGCTCCCGGGTCTCGTAGGACGCGGCAATGACCTCCGCGACATCCGCGGTGTCGGTGGTCTCGGTTGCTGCAGAGAGAGGGGCCGGCGCCGCAAGGGCGCCGGCGATGCTTACGACTACGAACGCGGCTATGACGGCGGAGCGGCTGCGACACCCCGTGGCGGAGGCGGTGACCGTGAGCATCAGTCTACTTCTCACGGCCGCCCTGGGCGAATTCGACGAAGTTCCAGGGATAGGGAACCTCCGGCTCGCTGGCGTCGAGAAGCTTCTGCATGTGCTCCTCCGAGAGGGTCCATTCCAGGGCGCCGAGCTCGTCCTCGAGGTGCTCCATCTTGCGCACCCCGATGATCGGTGCGGTGACGCCGGGGCGCTGAAGGAGCCAGCGGATGGCGACCTGTGCCGGCGGGCGGCCTACCTCCTTCGCAACGTCGTGGAGGGCGTCCAGGGTGCGCCAGGTGGACTCGGTGTTCATGTTCTTCCAGGACTCCCACCAGCCCTTCTTCTCCGCCTGCTCGACGCGGCTGCCGGCAGGGGGTCCTTCCATCCCGCGGTAGTATCGACCGCTGAGCCAGCCGCCCTTGAGAGGACCCCAGGGAATGACGCCCAGGCCTTCGTTTCGGCAGACCTGAATGAGGTCCCACTCGGTTGCCCGGGTCAGGAGATTGTACTGCGGCTGGAGACAACGGAAGGGTTCCCAGCCGTTCGCCTTCTGAGTATCCAGCGCCTTCTGGAGCTGCCACCCCGTGTAGTTGCTCGCACCGATGTAGCGGACCTTGCCCTCCTGGACCAGGCGATCCATGGTCGAGAGGGTCTCTTCGAGCTCCGTACCGCGGTCCCAGCAGTGCACCTGATAGAGGTCAATGAAGTCGGTCTGGAGTCGGCGGAGGGAGTCCTCCACGTGGGCGCGGATGGTCTTGCGGCTCACCCCGGTGTCGTTGGGTCCCTCCCCCATGGGGAAGCGCACCTTCGTCGCCAGGACGATCGAGTGGCGGTCCTTTCCGGCGAGCCAGCGTCCGACAATCTCCTCGGATCCGCCGGTCGAGTACACATTCGCCGTGTCAATGAAGGTGCCCCCGGCATCGACGAAGCGATCCATCATCTTCCGGGATGCCTCTTCCGTCGCCTCCCGACCAAAGGTCATGGCGCCGAGACAGAGCTCGCTCACCTTCATACCCGTGGCGCCGAGAAATCGGTAGTTCATGTGGTCCTCCTCACTGCTTCGCGTGGCCGTGTGCAGGCGCGCTGAACCGCTCGGACGGCCGATTACGCGCGGACCGCGTCCTCGAGAGCGCGGTAGCGCTCCAGGAGGGCGTCGTAGGCGTCGCGCCGCGACGGTTCCGGGTGAACCTCGCTGTGGGGCTCGCGCTGCACATAGCGGTTCGCCGCCTCGGCGTAGGAGAGACCCTCCGCCCACCGCGCCGCGCTGATGGCGCAGCCGAGAGGCGCCGCGGAGTCCGCGTTGCGGATCCGGTAGGTCGGCACCCCGAAGAGGTCGGTGATCATCTGCCGAAAGACGGCGTTCCGGGAGCCGCCGCCGACGACGGCAAGCTCCCCTACCTCTTCAAGATGCGAAGAGTGGAGGCGCAAGGAAAGCGCCTGGGAGAGATGGAGGGCGCGAACATTCGCCGCCGCATCGTCCTCACCAAAGCCGTCCCGGACGATCCCGGCGGGCGCGACGGGCACCGACTCGGCGTACCGGTAGGGGAGCATGAGGGGTTCATCCGCGGTGACGTCGGCGGCGCGGGGGTTCGCGGCGTCGCGGCTGCCCGCGCCCTGGCCAGGGTCGCTCGCCCCGGCGGCGCGGGAATTCGCCGCGGCGCGGTCGCTCGTTCCGGCTTCGCGGTCGCCCGTACTGGGGCCCCGGGGGCGGCCGGCCGCTGCGTCGCGGCGTTCACCCGCGGCCAGGCGCGCGTACTCCTCCCAGGAGCCGCCGGCGTAGCGGTCGCGGAACTCGTCGTGGAGCTTCCCGCCGTTGGTGATGACGCTGAGGGCCATGGCGGACTCTTGTGCGTAGCCGAAGACGTTGTACTCCCCGGTCGGCGAGGGAGCGACCTCCGCCATGACGCCGTTGACGGTGTAACTGCTTCCCAGGGAGATGACGACCTGACCGCCGCAGCCCAGAAGGGTGGCGGGGTTGTCGCCGGTGCCGGCAAGGACCATGGCGGCGGGGTTCACGCCGTACTTGCTGGCGAAGTACGGGGCAATGGGGCCTACCGCTGCGTCGTAGTGGTCCATGAGGCCGAGCTTCTCGGTAAGCGTCGTCGTGACGCCGCGTTTCGCAAGGAGCTCGTTCACGACCTGCAGAACCGTCGGGTTCCACCCCGGCGATGTCAGGTCCAGACCGTTCAGGTTGGTGCCCCAGCCGTCACCGGTATCCACAGGCGCCAGGGCGCCGACCAGAACCGACGTAAGGAAGGCGCTCAGCACGAGGATCTGGTCGGTGCTGTCGTAGCCTTTCGGGTCCTGACCCGCCCACCGGAGGATCTGCGCCGCGGGAAAGCGAAGCTCCGCGCGGTTTCCCGTGAGCGCCTCAACGCCCCCGTGCGCCTTCAGCGCTTCCGTGAGCTCCTCCGCCTCGGCGGCGGTGGTTCGATCCTCCCAGATCGGCGCGGTTGCCCTGGCAAAGCAGCCGTCGAGCCGCATCGCGAGGCTCCGGGAGGCACCGGCGTCGGTTGCGTTGTGGAGCTCGTGAATCCGGTCGAGGAAGGCGCCGTTTGTGTAAACCGAGCAGTGCTGCTGACCGTCGAGCTTCAGCGCCGCAACGTGCGTAAGGTCGATTGATGACTCCGTCAGCCGCTCGAAGACGCGGTCGAGGGCCTCGACCATCATCAGGGGCGAGGTGTGCCGCAGGGCGGGATCCTCCGACGGGAGAACGCCTCCGTCGGTCCCGTAGCGGGGAAACTCATCGTCGTAGGAAATCTGGTCGACATGGACCACCTCCCCGGACGCCGTGTCGAGTACCACGGTCTTTGCCGACTGGGTGCTGAACTCGATTCCGAGTGAGTACGCCATGGTTCCCCCTTTTCGTACGTCCGGACACCCCCGGTGCCGGGGATGTCCGTCCGATAGCCATCTATTCTACAAAGATTCTAGAGATATCTGTTGATGATGCCTTCGAGCATTTCGCGCCGACCCGAGGCGTTCTCGATCTGGTCGTGCTCCATTGCGTAAGTCTCCAACTCCTTGAAGCCCACCTTCTCTTCGACGATCTGTTTGCCGATGCCGCTCTGGTAGCTGGCGTAGCGGTCCGCAACGAAGTCCTCGATCTCACGGCTTTCCAGCAGCGAATGGGCCGCCTTCAGGGCGCGCGCGTAGGTATCCATGGAAGCGATGTGCGCCATGAAGATATCGTCGGGGTGGAAGGAGGCGCGCCGAAGCTTCGCGTCGAAGTTCATGCCACCGGGAGCAATGCCGCCGTTCTTCAGCACCTCGTAGAGCATGAGGACGCCCTCGTAGAGGTTGGTGTTGAGCTGGTCGGTGTCCCACCCCAGGAGATAATCGCCCTGATTGACGTCCAGGCTGCCGAGGAGTCCGTTGACCCGGGCAAAGTGGATCTCGTGCTGGTAGCTGTGGCCGGCCAGGATGGCGTGGTTCTGCTCAATGTTGATCTTGAAGCGATCCGCAAGGCCATAGTGGCGCAGGAAACCGGTGACCGCGGCGGCGTCGAAATCGTACTGGTGAGCCGTCGGTTCCTTGGGCTTCGGCTCGACGAGGAGTTGTCCGGTGAAGCCGATCTCCTGCGCGTAGTCCGCAGCCATACGCAGGAACCGCGCCATGTTGTCGAGCTCGAGCTTCATGTCGGTGTTCAGGAGCGTATCGTAGCCTTCCCGGCCACCCCAGAAGACGTAGTTCAGCCCGCCGAGCTCCAGGGTAACCTCCATGGCCTTCTTGACCTGGGCCGCTGCGTAGGCAAAGACGTCTGCGTTGTTCGAGGTGGCTGCGCCATGGACGTAGCGGGGGTGGAAGAAGAGACGCGCGGTACCCCAGAGCAGCCTGGTTCCGCTCGCCCTCATCATGTCCTTCGCAACGCCGATTATGGTGTCCAGGTTCTCGTTCGTCTTCTTCAGGGTGTCGCCTTCCGGCGCGATGTCCCTGTCGTGGAAACAGAAGAAGGGAAGCTGCAGCTTCTCGGTGATCTCGAAGGTCGCGCGCATCCGCGCCTTCGCCTGCTCCAGCGGATCCGAGATGGAGAGCCAGGGCCGAATGTTCGTGCCGGTGCCGAAGGGATCCGCACCGGTCCCGGTCAGGGTGTGCCAGTACGCCAGAGAGAAGCGAAGATGCTCCTCCATGGTTTTGTCGCCGACTTTCTCGGTCGGGTTGTAGAACTTGAATGCCAGGGGATTCCGGGATTCCGGTCCCTCGTAGGGAATCTTCGGAATGTCGGGAAAGAACTCGTTGATCATGGTGAACCTCCGAGAGGCCATGGTAAGGCGAATCGGGACGGTGCGCAACGAGACGGCCCGGAGATTCGGGAGAACCTAGAACCCAGGAAACAGGAACTACCAAGTGGTGCCGGAATTGTTGATAGGCACAGATGCCGGCCACACGCCGGCGGACCGGACGTGCGGCCGATGAGGCGGGAATGCGACCGGCGGCGCGAGAAAGTGAACCGCTGGACGACCGCGTGGCCGCCGGTGCGGCGAGTCAGCGAGCGGTGAACACCACCGTCACGGCTTCCCGGAACTCCAGCTCGCCCGGAGAGACGCCGCCGCTCCCGCCCCTGCCGAGGGGCTGAACGCTCTCGAAGAGACCGGGCGACGCCTGCTGGTTTGTTGATATCGACTGAATACCCACGATTGACATGCCCTGGGCGGTGGCGATCTCCTCGGCCTTGCGACGGGCATCCTCGAGAGCGGCAATGCGCGCCTGATCATGCCGCGCGGCGCTGTCGCTCACCCCGAACTGTATGCCCCAGAGCTCGGTCGCTCCCGCGTCGGTAGCAGTTGAGATCACCGCATCCAGGCGTTCCAGATCGGCGAGATCGATCCGGAGGCCCGTCGTTGCAACGTAGCGGGTCTCCGTGGGCTGTTGATCGGGCCCGGTGGGGTAGCGCTCGGTGTGCATGTTGTAATGCGTCGTCTGGATCTTGCGCTCCGGGATTCCGAGCGCCCGCAGCGCCTCCTGCACCGATTCGCTTCTCGCACGGCTCTCGTTCAGCACTTCCCCGGGCGAGGTTCCGACCACCTGCACACCGACGCTGAAGACCGCCTTGTCGGGGACGCCTACGACGGTACCGACGCCGGTGACGGTGAGTGTGGTAGAGTGACTCTGCACGCCTCCCGACGCGCTTCCTCCCGCCGTCTCACCGGCTCCTGCGCCGAAGGCCGCACTTACAACGATTACGCAGATTGCGGCTACCAGACCAGATACCTTGAGTTTCATTCAGCTTCCTCCTGAGGTTGAGTCTTCCTGTGTTGTGGAGCCGCTCCCGGCTTGCGGAGCGGCTTGGGCATAGTCTACCACGCCGAAGGTGTCTTCAACCTTGCGACGATTCATCCACCGGCTTCATCTGCACCGGCTTGTTGGTACGCCGAAAGTCTCGTAGGCTGTGACTCTCTGGAGGAGAATCGCAGTGCCACGTCGAATCGTTTTCACCCTCAGCGGAGGAGCCGCCTTCGGATACGCCCATGTCGGTGTCCTGAAGTTCTTTGAAGAGCAGCGCATTCACCCGACGGCAATCGTGGGTACCTCCATGGGCGCGATAGTCGGGGCGCTTTACGCATACGGCTACGACTCGACGCAACTCGAGGAGATCTCATCGCAGGTGCGCAGTCGCGAGCTGGTTCGACTGTTCTTTCCCTCCTTTCCCCGGGGCGGCATCATCGACACGAACGGAATCCGGGACTTCTTCCAGAGCTTGATCGGTGATGTGCGCATTGAGGACCTCCCCATTCCGTACCGAAGCGTCGCGGTGGACGTCATGAGCGGTGAGGAGATCGTCTTCGATCGTGGCCCCCTGGTGGACGCCGTCATGGCGTCCATGTCGATTCCCGGCATCTTCAAACCCTACAAACTCTTCGGGCGCTACCTCGTGGACGGCGGCCTGCTGAACAACCTGCCCTGGGACATCGGGAACGAGTTCGGCCGGGTCAACATCCTGGTCAACGTGGTGCCGACGCGAGAGCACCACGAGCGGCGGAGGCAGCTCGCCTCCGAGTTGGGCGCGGAGCACGTTCAAGCACCCGAGCACTCGGAGCTTCCGGACCGCATGCAGACGGGGGACTTCCGCCGGGGCATTCAGGATCTCATACGACGTTTTCGAGAGCGGGACCAGTTCTCCCTGCAGGAACTGGCGAACAGCCTGGGCCGAAAGGAACGGGACAACGAAGGCCCGGGCATCGCGGACGTCGTGACCAACGTCCTGGCCATCTTCAACGACAATCTCCAGCCGCCCTCGGGCGGACTGTTTCGCAGAATCATCTATCTCGAGCCGCGGCTTTCGGGATACTATCCGAGTGATTTTCACAAGGCGGCCGACCTCGTCGAAGAGGGCTATCAGACCGCCGTCCGAAGTGCCAGGGCCCTGAGAAGAATCTCATAGGCGGCGTGCCGCCGAGGCGTGCCCGCTGAGACGCGACACCCGAGGCGCGGTGTTTGCGACTCGATACGAGTCGGCACCGCGAGTCCGCACCGGCCCCGGTAGACCGTGACGATACGCATGGACCCGACACATATTGACCCAGGAGGAGCTCTCGAGACATGAAACGCAATATCTTCGTTCTGGGACTGGACGAGTTCAACCACACCCTCCTGGCTTCGCTGCCGCGGGCGGAGGAGTATGAGTTCCACGCGGCTCTCACTTTCGACGAGATCCGGCGAGACGACGACTTCCGGGCTCTGGAGCTTCTCGATCTGGCTCGCTCACGCCTGCACGAGTTTGAGGGCCGATTGGACGGGATCATTGCGTTCTTCGACTTTCCCGTCACCACCATGCTTCCCATCCTCTGCCGCGAGTTCGGCCTCCCGGGCCCATCCCTGGAGGCGGTGCTGAAGTGCGAGCACAAGTACTGGAGCCGACTGGAGCAGCAGCAGGTCGCCTCCAACGCGGTCCCGCAGTTCTACGCCTTCGATCCCTTCGATGAAGCCTTTCTGGAGAAGACGCCGCTCCTCTTCCCCTTCTGGATCAAGCCGGCCAAGTCGTTCCGAAGCTATCTCTCCTATCGGATCAACGAGGCGAGCGACTTCGTCACCGCAATCACGTCGGTTCGCGAGCACATCGACCGGATCGCCGACTCCTTCGCGCCCCTGATGGAAGGGGTTGCCGTGCCGGCGGAGGTTGCCGCGTACGGAGGACGCTGCTGCATTGCGGAGAGTCCGCTGTCGGGACAGCAGTGCACCCTGGAGGGCTACGTCTTTGAGGACAGGGTCGAAGTTTACGGTGTGGTGGATTCCGTGCAGGAATCCGACCGGTCCTCGTTCTCCCGGTATGAGTACCCGTCTCGTCTCCCCGCCTACGTCCAGGAGGCCATGAAGGAGGTGGCGCGAAAGGTCATGTCCCAGATCGGGTACAGCAACGCAACCTTCAACATGGAGTTCTTCTACAATCAGACCGATGATCGGGCGTACCTGCTGGAGATCAATCCGCGCCTTTCGCAGTCTCACGGATACCTTTTTCAGCAGATAGACGGCACCGCGCACCATCAGGTCATGGTCGACCTCAGTATGGGGCGGGAGCCGGACTTTCCCCAGGGGCGCGGCAGGCACAGCCACGCTGCCAAGTTCATGTTGCGCTACCACGAGGATGGTGTCGTGACACAGGTACCAAGCGCAAAGGAGATCGAGGCGGTTTACGCCATGTATCCCGACTCCGTGATAGACGTACTGGTAGGTCCCGGTCAGCGCCTCTCAAAGCTGCGTAACCAGGACAGTTACAGCTACGAGGTTGCAGACATCTACGTGGCGGCGGACTCCGAGTCGGAGCTCCTGGAGCAGTACGCTCGCATCACGGAGATGCTCACCTTCACGGTGGTCTCAGCAATGGAGACCTTTGAGCAGGCGGCGGCGGATATCTCGGACTTCGCCCGGAACGAGGTCATTCCGGAGTAGGCGGCGCCGGTGAAGCCGGCGCCGGGGACGGTTAGAGGATCACCGCGGCGGGGACGAGGAAGTGAATCAGACCGGTTGCCATGGCAAGAATGCCAAGGGGCAGCTTGTAGTATGCCGACAGTGCGCGAACCTTCTCGGTTTCCTGAGTCGCGCCTTTCTGGTGGGCCCAGAGCTCGGCTCCAAGGGCCAGGCCGATGGCGATTCCAACCAGCGCGGGCAGCAGATCGCCGGCTACGGCAACGCTATCCCCCGGTGCACGTACAAAGAGCTTGATGACACCGGTTATGGCGGCGACGGCGCCGACACCTATTCGAACCCAACGTTTTCCAAGAGTCTGGCGGACCAGACGTGCGTTCGCGTCCGGGGTGCCCCAGCCGAGGGCGGCTCCCCCAAGAATCAACGACAGGACGCTCAACAGGTAGAATTGAAGCATGAATCCTCCTGAGATAGACAGTACGTCCGGCCACGCAGCAGGTCAAGCTCGACCTTCGCGGCCTCCAGGCGGGGCCGCGCCCGTCTCCACCTTTGAGGCTTCCGGGCGGCTCCGACGTAAGAAGGCTCCGACGGAAGGCGGCTTTGACCGGGAAGTCTGCAAATGAGTAGGGTATCGACATCGGCATGAACAACTCACCACGCACGACACGACCGAGTCTGTACGGAGCAACGATCGAGGAGTTGCGCGACCTGGCTGAAGATCTCGGCGCACCCCGGCATACGGCAACTCAGATCAGCGAGTGGCTCTATCGGCACCACGCGGACTCCTTCGAGGAGATGTCCAACCTGAAGAAAAGCGTCCGGGAGGAGCTCTCGAATCGGTACGGCGTCGCTCCGACGAAGCCGGAACGCGTCACGGAAGATCCCGATGGGACACGCAAGTACCTCTTCGAGACCGAGTCGGGTCACCTCATTGAAACGGCAGTCATCCCCCAGGGATCTCGACTTACGCTCTGCCTGTCGTCCCAGGCCGGGTGTGCCCGGGGATGTCGGTTCTGCGCGACCGCGGCGCAGGGTCTGCAGGCAAACCTCTCGGTGAGGGACATCCTGAATCAGTATCGCAGCATTCCGGAGCGGGATGGGATCACCAACATCGTGTTCATGGGGATGGGTGAGCCCCTGGACAACGTCGACGCAGTCATGACGGCCATTCGCATCCTTACGGAGCCCTGGGGCTACGGCATGAGCTCGCGGAGGATCACGCTGAGCACATCCGGCGGTCGGACCGCCCTGGAGCGTGTCCTCGCCGAGACATCGGTCCACATTGCCGTGAGCGTACACACGCCCTTTCCGGATGAGCGCGCCGAGCTGGTACCGGGCGAACGCGCCTTCCCGCTCCAAGACACCCTCGACCTCCTGGCATCTACCCCGCGCAGCTCCTTCCGGAAGGTTACCCTCGAGTACGTCGTGTTGCCGGGGGCCAACGACTCCAGGCGTCACGCCGAAGCCCTGGCGAAACGAAGCCGAAGTCTCGGAGCAACCATCAACGTGATCCCCTACAACCCGACATCTCCCGAGCCCATCCGGGCGGGTACGCCGGGGCGGGCGGGTACGCCGGCCCGAGCGGACACGCCGCAGCCGGCCGGAGACCCGGTCCGGGCGGCGGAGCAGTTCACCGCGCTTCTCGCCGATCGGGGCGCGGCGGTCACGCTGCGACGGTCGCGCGGGCAACGCATCGCCGCGGCGTGCGGCATGCTGAGCACCGCCGCGTACCGGCAACGCCGTCAGCCGTCGCCGACCTCAACTCCGGGCGCATAGAAGTAGTCATCGAAGCTCATGCGGATGTCGAAGACGCGCTGGAACATGAGCAGCCCCGCCTGAACGTCGAACTCCATGGTGCGCAACCGCCACTCACCGTCCTCGGTTTCGAAACGGTAGACGTAGCCGAACTCCTGGAGGAAGACCACGGGCGGGTCGAGGCTGCTCTCGAGAAGGAGAGGTTCCCCGGAGTTCGCGGCGATCCAGACCGTGCCTTCAGCACGGGCGTTCTCGTTGGGCCGGTGGGTGAACTCGAAGGCTACGGTGCGTTGCCCGCCGACGACGCGTGTCCGGTCGGTACGGCGGTAGTCGACGTAGGCCTGCTGGTCCGGGTCAAAGATGCTCGTGTACACCGGCACGAACCCGTCGGACGCCGACTCGGTCTCTTCCCGACTGCCCGTAGGAGGACCGAAGGAGCGGTTGCTCTCGGGGTTCTCTCGCCGCTCCTCCGTGATGTCCTCACCGTCCCGGACAACCGATACCAGCTCGGACTCGAGCTCACCGTCATCCGCCAGATACTGACGTGTGACGGTAACCTCTTCGTGGCGGAGATTGCCCCGCCCGTCGTACTCCAGGGTCCGGACCGTGATCAGCCGCGGCTGCCACTCGGCGTTCTGCTGATAGACGGTAATGGCCTGCTGCCACAGAGGATCCTCCGCAGTCAGCGCGTCGACACTGTCGGCACCCACACCGACGAGGACGGCAACAAGGAGTACCGGGAGGAACGTGATGATCACTTCTCTACGTCCGGTCATAACCCCCTTAATATACCGATGATTTCGCGTTCGTCGACACGTTGCGGCCGCCGGCGCACTGCAGTATATTAAACGAGCGTTCATTCCGTTATCCCAAGAGGCGCCGGTGTCCCTAACCATTGAGAACCGACACGACGACGATACGAGACGACACATTCTGCAGGCCGCCTTCGAGGCGTTCGGCGAGTACGGATACGCCCAGACCACGGTGCGCGTCATAGCAGAGCGGGCTCAGGTGGCGCCGGGCTCCATCTATACCTACTTCGACGACAAGGAAGCGCTCTTCCGATCCACCGTGCAGGCCGGGTGGCGCTCCTTCCACGAGGAGGTTCAGGACGTCCTCGGCCGCGACGGGAGCCTGCAGCGCAACCTCACCGACATTGTGGACCGCGGGTTCGATCTCCTGCACCGCATGTCACCCCTTCTCCGCGGAATGTTCAGCGAGGCGAACCGCATGGATCTGGTCCACAACAATATTGAGGAGATCTGCGACACCTTCGAGCCGGTCCTGTCCGACTTCCTTACGGACCCTCCCGATCACGACCGGGAGCGCTGCCGCGACTTCGTCCGCTTTCACATCCGCATTCTCGTCTCGGGGATCCTCCTGCGCGTCGCGGTAACGGCTCCCGAACACCTGAACGCTGAGCTGACCGTCATGAAGCGCAACGTCATGTACGGATTCGTTACCCGGGGAAACCGTCCCGCCCAGGAAAGCGCCGCAACGAGCACCGGGAACCGGGGACCTGTAGACTCCGGAGGACATACGCCGTGAAGCGCGCCGGCATCGTTGCGATATTCCTGGTTGTGGTCGTCTTCGTCGGCCTGCCTCTCGTCCGGTTCATACAAGATCAGAACAGGGACGATGATGACGTGGCAGCCACGCCGGTGGTATTCGCCCACCCCGAGCTCCGCAGCGTCGAAGAGACGCAGCGCTACGCGGGCCGGCTGTCGGCGGACTCAACGGTACGCGTGTTTCCCAAGGGCGCCGGAACGGTGACCTCCGTCCTGGTGCGGGAGAATGAGGAGGTTCGCGCCGGTCAGGTGATCATTGCCCTGGATGACGATGTGCAGCGGCTCCAGATGGAGCAGGCCCGCGCCGCCTGGCAGGCGGCGGAGGCGCAGTACCAGAAGGCGTCCACCGGGGCGCGATCAGAGGACCTGGAGAGCGCACGCGCCTCGCTCGCCCAGTCCGAACGCGACCTCGCGGTGGCGCAGTCGAATCTCGAGCGTCAGCGCAGCCTCTTCCAGGCGGGCAGCATTTCCCGGGCACACCTCGACAACGCGGAGAACGCCATGTCGGGCGCGGAGACTCAGCTCGCGAACGCCCGGCGGAGCCTCCAGCTCCTCGAATCCGGCGCGCGTGAGGAGGACCTCAGAGCGGCGCGAGCGCAGGCGGACTCGGCGCGCAAGCAGTACGAGCTGGCGCAGCTGCAGTTCACAAATACCAGGATCGAGTCGCCCCTGGCGGGTACCGTCGTGAGCGTCCTCACCGAACCCGGCAATACCGTCGGTCCCCAGACACCCGTTGCCGTCGTGGTGAACGACGACCTCATGTATGCGGAGTTTACCGTGCCGGAGCGCAGCTACGGCCGGCTCGCCCTGCGGGAGGGGGATGCTGCGGTCCGCGTGTATCCGCTGGCGTATCCGGAGCTACCGCCGCTTCCCGGCGGGCTCACGACGGTATCCCGCGTAATCGACGCCTCGACGCGCACCTTCTCGGCGGAGGCGGCGGTGGAGAACAGCGGCGGCATTCTGCGCCCGGGTATGTACGTCGAGGTTGAGCTCATCCTCGAGCGCCGGGAAGACGCTGTCGTGCTCCCTTCGGCGGCGGTTGTTCAGCGCGCCGGGGAGCGTGTGGTCTTTGTCGGCGGTGCCGACACAACCGACCAGGTACCGGTCGCCCGGGCACTCCCGGTGACGACGGGAATCCGCGGAGACGGCTACGTTGAGATAACCTCGGGGCTCATAGGGACGGAACGGGTCGTTGTGGAGGGCAATGCCTTTCTGGAGGACGGGCAGCGCGTTCGGGAGATTACCGGCACCCCATGAGTCTGACCCGTCGCGCCGTCGAGCATCCGGTAACCACACTCATGGTCTTCGCAGGCCTCTTCCTCCTGGGGATCATTTCGCTTACCCGGATCGGCCAGGAGCTCTTTCCGGAGATCTCACTCCCGACTGCGGCTATCGTGACCGTAGACCCCGGGGTGGGTCCCTTCGACATTGAGCGGGAGATCACCGATCCAATCGAAGACGCCCTGGCGGGCCTGAGCGGCGTCCAGTCCATTACGAGCGAGTCCCTCGAGAGCGTTTCCCAGGTCGTCGTCGGCTTTGCCGAGGGGTCGGACATGACCGATGCGGTGGCGGATGTGCGGGAGCGCCTCAACGAGATCGACGACATTCTGCCGGAGGATGCGGAACGCCCCGCCATCTATGAGTTCAATGCCAGTCAGCTCCCGTCGCTCCGGCTGAACATCTACACCAGGACGCCCGGCATTGAGATCCGCCAGCTCGTCGAGGACGTAATCGTTCCCGCAGTGGAGCGTGTGCCCGGAGTCGGACAGGCCGAGGTCTTCGGCGGCCGCGAGGCGGCAGTAATCACGGAAGTCGATCTGGATTCCCTCTCCATGCTCGACATCCCGATTGCTCAGATTCTTCAGGCCTTCGAGGGGCAGAACGTAAGCCTCCCCGGAGGATCTCTGCGACTTGGCAATGAGAATCTGGTGCTTCGCACCGTCGGGGAGTTCCGGGACGTCGGGGATGTCGAGGAGATCCTGGTCGGCGTCCGCGGGGGCGTCCCGATCTTCCTCCGCGACGTCGCGGAGGTGAATCTGGACTACCGCCTCCAGGAGGAGTTCGTCGAGACCGCCGGCAACGACGGGGTCTTTCTCTTCGTGCAGAAGCAGAGCGGCTTCAACACCGTGGATGTGAACGAGGCGGTTCTCGAACGCATCGACAGCCTCCGCCCATCTCTGCCGCCGTCGGTCGAGGTGACCATTCAGAGTAACCAGGCGGAATCCGTGAAAGAGTCGATCGGCGGCGTGGCGAACGCAGCGTGGCAGGGCGGCATCCTCGCCGTCCTGGTGCTTCTGGCCTTTCTGCGGAACTTCCGGTCCACCTTCATTATCTCGACGGTCATTCCGGTGGCAATCGTCGCCACCTTCTCACTGATCGACTTTGCCGGGATGACCCTCAACATCACCTCCCTCATGGGAATAACCCTGGCGGTGGGCATGTTCGTGGACAACGCGATCGTCGTGCTGGAGTCGATCTACCGGAAACAGCTCGGCGGCCTGGACCCCGCGGAGGCGGCCATTCAGGGCGCCGACGAGGTTGGCATGGCGATAACCGCCTCCACCCTGACGACCATGGCGGTCTTCGTCCCCATGCTCTTCGTTGATGGTCTGGCCGGAATCCTCTTCCAGGATCTCTCGCTGACCATTGCCTTCAGCCTCTTCATCTCCCTGGCCTCGGCGCGAACGCTGATCCCGGTGATGTGCGCGCGGTTTCTCCGGGTGGACACGGCGGTACTGGACACATCCCACCTCTCGGAGCACCATGAACTCAGCCTGGCGGACCTCACCGTGAAGTCGCGGAGCCGTCTGGTCACCCGGATTGCCGCGGTAGTGCAACGCGCCCTGCATAACCTGGACGATGCCTACGAACGTACCATCACCTGGGCGCTCGGCCACGCCGGCTGGGTGATCGGCGGCGCGGTCGTGCTCCTGGGCATCAGCCTGGCCTCCATTCTCCTGCTGGGGATGGAGTTCATTCCGGAGGCGGACGAGGGTCTCTTCACCGTGGAGTTCGAGACGCGCGCGGATGCGAGCTACGAGGAGACCGCCCGAAAAGCCGCACAAATCGAGGGCATTGTCCGGGAGGTAGCCGGCGACGAGATCGCCGCAATCGCCTCCGAAGTCGGCGACGGCGGCTCACAGTTCGGACGGATCTACGTCACCCTCACGGACGTCCGGGGCCGCTCAGTCTCCATCTGGGACGTCGTAAACGAGTCAAACCGCCGGATCGGAGAAGGCGTCACGGATGTCGACTACAACGTCGCCATTCAGGGCATGTCCTCCCTCGCCTCCTTCGCAGGAGGCGCATCGAGCCCCGTCGTGATCGAGCTCACCGGCCGCAATCTCGACGAGCTCGCCGCATACGCCGGGGAGGTGGAGCGCACGGTCGCGGGGATTTCGGGAACGCGGAACGTCGCGTCGACCTTCCAGAGCGGCAAACCGGAGCTTCAGTTCCGGATCGACCGGGACCAGGCGGCGGCCCTGGGACTGAGCGCCTTCGAGATCGCATCCACAGTGCGCACCGCCTACAACGGGACGGCGGTCTCTCGGTACTCCGAGCGGGGCAAGAGTTACGACGTGGTGGTGATTCTCGAGCCGGAGGACCGCGCCAGTCTGGACGGGGTGCGCGATCTCTTCTTCGTCAACCGCGCGGGAGCGCGCATTCCCCTGGAGAATGTGGTGACCCTCACCGAGGATACCGGTCCCATCCGGATATCCCGGAAGGACCGCGCGCGGATCGTCCGCGTCCAGGCGGGGCTGACCGGGGAGCGAGCGCTCAGTGAGGTCATGGAGGACGTGCAAGCGGCAGTGGATGAGCGCGGCGCTCCGCCCGTTGGCATCGATCTCAACTATGCAGGATCCTCCTCCGAAATGGAGGACTCCTTCCAGAGTCTCTTGTACGCGCTCTTTCTAGCGGTGGCGCTGGTCTACATGGTCATGGCGAGCCAGTTCGAGTCGCTGCTGAATCCCCTCATTGTCATGTTCTCGGTGCCCTTCGCGATTATAGGGCTCGTGGCGGCGCTGCTGGTGACGAACACGACCTTCAACATTCTGGCCTTCGTCGGGGCGATTCTCCTGGCCGGCATTGTGGTGAACAACGCCATTGTGCTGATCGACTACATCAGCCTCCTCCGGGGGCGGGGCCTTTCGATCCGCGACGCAATCGTCACCGGCGGGATTACGCGACTCAAACCCATCCTCATGACCTCGCTGACCACTATTCTCGGGCTCCTGCCCATGGCGACCGGCTGGGGCGTCGGCTCGGAGCTCCGGGCGCCGCTTGGCCGCGCCGTCGTCGGGGGCCTCACCACTTCCACGCTGATTACCCTGATCCTGGTGCCCACGGTGTACTGGGTAATCGAACGCTATCGCGAACGCCGTCGGACGGGCGGGTTGACGACGGCCGGGGAATCGTATACGTAGGTCCAGGATGGCCGGCCCGGGAGCCGGCTCTCAACACGATGCGATGAACAGGCCTGCATGAGCCTCACACGAACACCAATTCCCCGCGCACTTCTTACGATCCTCTCGATAGCGTTCCTGGCGGGATGCAGCGAGACTGAACCGGTGTATCTTTCGGTCTGGGCGGACCGTCCGGAGGTGGCGGCCTACCTGGAGCAGTACAACGCCGAGCAGGAGCGCTTTCGCGCCGGGGTGGAGCTGGTCGATTCGGTTTCGGACTCGCTCCAGCAGCGGGATGACCACCCCGATCTGGTGATCGGTGCCTTCCTCGCGAACAGGACGACCCTGCCCTTGATGAGCGACCTGCAGCGGACGCTGGAGAACATTGGCCCCGACAACTTCTACGCAAGCCTTCTTGAGATCGGCAGGGGCGAACGGGGCGTGCAGCTTCTGCCGGTGAGCTTCAACCTGCCCGCCGTGATGTTCGCGGCAACCGGCGACAACGAGGGACTGCCGGAGTTCTCATTGAGTCTCAACGAGCTCCGCACCGCAGGTGGAGAGTTCAACGAGCAAGACGATGAGAGCTACGTCCGGATGGGATTCTCACCGCGGTGGAACAGCTCATTCTTCTACACCGTGTCACGCCTCTACGGGGTGGCGTTCCATGAGGAAGAGGAGCGCCTGGCAACCTGGGACAACAGCGCGTTGAGCCAAACGGTGTCGTTCCTGCGAGGCTGGACCGAAGGAACCAACGGCGGGATTCAAGATGAAGAGGCATTCCAGGAACAGTATCTCTACGACCCGCCGTACCAGCTGATCCTGCGAGGCCGGATCCGCTTCTCATTCATTGATTCCGATCAGTACTTCACGTACACAGACCGGGAGCGCGATGCGATCGGGTTCCGCTGGGTCAGCAACGGGACGGAAGTGCCGATCGAAGAGGATCTTGTTCTGGTCGGCATTCCCAGTGAAGCGGAGAACCCTGCGGGAGCTCGCGACCTGGTGAGCTGGTTCTACGAGGCCGAGACGCAGGAAGCCCTCCTCAGGATGGTCGTTTCCAAGCAACTGTCGACCTTCGGCATTGCCGGCGGGTTCTCTGCGTTTCCGGAGGTCAACGAGCTGGTTTTTCCCCGGGTCTACCCCTCGCTGCTCGGCCGCATCCCGCCGGAGCGCATGCTTTCACCGCCGCGCCTCGTCCCGAAGAACTGGGGTGAGATCAAGGACGACGTGGTCCACCCGTGGTTCGGCGAAGCCGTTGCCACCGGGACGAGCCAGAGTGTGCTGGAAGACCGCATTCGAGCCTGGGTCCTTCAGAAGGGTGAGTGAGCAGGCGGAGCCGAAATTGACAACCCCCTGATTCGGGTTTAGAGTTACCCCCATAAGATAAACCCTATAGGGAGGTTGCCATGGCAACAGTCGAGTTGAAGAACATTACCAAGGTGTATGAAGGTAATGTTCAGGCGGTGAAAGACGCCAATATTACCGTTACCGACAAGGAATTCGTCGTCCTCGTCGGACCTTCAGGTTGTGGAAAGACCACCACGCTTCGCATGGTCGCGGGACTCGAGGACATCAGCGGGGGCGAACTCTTCATCGACGGGAAGCTCGTCAACGACATCCCGCCGAAGGACCGGGACATCGCAATGGTGTTCCAGAACTACGCGCTGTATCCCCACATGTCGGTCTACGACAACATGGCCTTCGGTCTCAAAATCCGGAAGTTCCGGAAGGAAGACATCAAGGAGCGCGTTGATGAGGCCGCAAAGATCCTCGACATCGAGGAGCTCCTCGACCGCAAGCCGAAGGCGCTCTCGGGCGGCCAGCGCCAGCGTGTCGCCGTCGGACGAGCCATTGTGCGAAAGCCGAAGGTCTTCCTCTTTGATGAGCCGCTCTCCAACCTGGATGCGAAGCTTCGGGTGCAGATGCGCGCAGAGATTTCCGGATTGCATACGCGCCTGCAGGCTACCATGATCTACGTGACCCACGACCAGGTTGAGGCCATGACCATGGGTGACAAGATCGTCGTCATGAGGGACGGCTTCATTCAACAGATTGGCGACCCCCTCACTCTCTACAACTATCCGGTCAACCGCTTCGTTGCAGGCTTCATTGGGTCGCCGCCCATGAACTTCATGAATGTGGGCATTAGTGAGGAAGGCGGAAAGATCTACGCCACCGAGCCGAACTTCAAGCTCGAGGTTACCGGGAAGCAGGCGGATGTCGCCCGTGACTATACCGGCAAGGACCTCACCTTCGGCATTCGGCCCGAGGACATTGAGTACAGTCCGGACGCGAAGGAAGGGACCTACATTCCGGCGAGTATTGAGGTCGTCGAGCCCCTCGGCGCCGAGACGCACCTCTACGCCAACACCGGGAACCACTCCTTCATTGCCCGGGTGAACCCCGAGGTGGGGCTGAGCGTCGGGGATGAGGCGAAGTTTGTGCCGCGTCTCGAGAAGGCGATCTTCTTCGACCTCGAGAGCGAGCAGGCTCTCAGTGTACAGGCGGGCGCGAAGGTCTGAGCGTCGGCATCGCGCGCGGAGCGCGCAGCTCCTGAGCCCAATACGGGCCGGAGCCCGCATTCGCACCATACAGGGCCGTCTCCATGGGAGACGGCCTTTTTTGTCGCACGCCGGTGCGGCCACCTTCACTTTGACGATGGCCGCCGGGCGCCGCATTATGGAGGGAGAAGTTCCCGACAGCAGTGGACGCGGCCGTGCCGAGGTTTGACGTCGGACGGATTGCCGAAGCGCGGCAGATCGATTATGCTACAATTTAATGGAAAAGACTAATATCTCCATACAGCACGAGCTGGTCTCGAAACTCGAGGGTTTGACACGCGACAGCGAAGAGGTGTTCATGCGTCTCGGCGAGGGTTTGCCCACGCTCCTGCGGGAGATGAACGCCAGTCTGGAGCGCTCCGAGTCGATGGTGAACAGTATTGAGGGTGGAGGCGCCGCCGGCCGCGACAATCAGTCACTGCGGGACGTTGTCGACGCGACGCGTCAGGTCGTCAACGACGGGGCAGCGCGCTTCGCCGAGATCCATCACCAGGACGAGGAGTTCTTCCGGCGATTGGACGGCGCTATCGGCCGACTGGGCCAACTGGAAGAGCTGATCGCCACCGTGAAGGACGACTCGATCGAGATGGAGCTGGTTTCCCTCAACGCCATGACGGTGGCGCTGAAGTCGGGTCAGGCGGGCCGCGCCTTTTCCTACATCACCGACGAGCTCAAACGCCTCTCGAACCGCACGATCACCCTCACCGATGAGATCACCGAGCGCGGCTCCGGTCTTTCCCGAAGCTTCCAGGAGTATCGCAGCTCAGTCGAAGAGGCAAAGACGTTCCAGGAACGCCTCTTCACGCAGTTCCGCGAACGCCTCAACGAAAGCTTCGACGCCTTCACGGACGGTGTCGACTCGGTGGTCTCCGGCCTGCGCCGTATTCATGAGGACTCCAAGGGCGTGAAGCAGCCTCTGACCGAGATCATGCAGGAGGTTCAGTTTCACGACTTGATCCGACAGTCTGTGGATCACGTTATCATCTCAATCAAGGAGATAGAGGAGGTCGATGCTGGCGAATCCACCGAGACCGCCCTGGACGAGCTCACTTACTTGACGGTGCTTCCTGAGCTCTGCAGCAACCTCCTGGAAGACATCCGGGCCAAGCTGGTTCAAAGCCGCGAGACCTTCGGTAACCGCCTCGAAGATGCGGAGCAACAAATCCAGGAGGTGGAGGAGGAGCGCAACAGCTTCGTAGAGGAGCGCATCACCACGGATGCATCCGACAGTCGCTCCCTTTCGGCGCTTTTCGATCGGGCGTCCCGGCTCCTCGAGGATCTGCTGGGCGATCTCACCGCATCGCTCCGCATGAAGGGGAAGATCTCCAGTGACGGTCGCGACCTGATGCGTCAGGTGGAGCAGCTCGAACGCGCCTTCGAGTCCTTTTCGACGATCATTACCCGCTTCCACAGCATAGACATTGCGTCACGCATTGAGGTGGCGAAGCAGGAGGTGCTCCAGCAGATGTCCGGGACGGTCGACCAGATGACCAAGCTCACCCGCGACATAGATACCGATGTAAACGCCTCCCTGGACGCGACCAAGACCTTCATCAAGGAGGTCAATGGCGCAATCAATGGCTATCAGGACGTGCTCTCCGGAGAGGACACCTTCGTGGTGGAGTTCCGTGACAACATGCGTCGCCACTACCAGGCTCTTTCGGAGGCGAACCGCGGAGTGACTTCCTGGATCGGCGATTTTGCCACCTACACCGGCCGCTTCTTCACCCTCTTCTCCGACACCAAACACGACCTCCAGCGGCTGGACGACCTGGCCGAGGAGATTCGGGACATTCAGCGCACCCTCGGTGAGGTCAAAACACGCGCCGAGAACCGTCGACAGGATCTCCTGTCGGAGCTGGGCCGGGACGACTGGAACATCGGAGACGAGCGCCTCCGGTCCATGATAGAGCGTTTCACCATTTTCACGCACAAGAAGCAGGCGGGTGAGCTCGCCGGTTTCGACGTCGAGGAGGGCGTCGAAGCGGGAGAGATCACCTTCTTCTAAAAAAAGGGACAATCCGAATGCACACCCACTACAACTCCCGGTTGCAGAAGAACGTCGTAATCATTCATCCCGGCGAGTACTACGCAACCGGCGAGGACATGTACATCTCAACGGTACTCGGAAGCTGCATTGCCGTCGCCTTCCACGACGCGAAGAAGGGCCTCGGCGGGCTGAACCACTTCATGCTGCCCGGCTCCCTGGACAAGGAGGACTACATCCTCAGCGAGAGCGGCAAGTACGGCATGTACGCCATGGAGCTGGTGATCAACGATCTCCTGAAGCTCGGCGCCTCCCGACAGAACCTGCGCGCAAAGGTCTTCGGAGGCGGTCATGTTCTGAGCGCATCGATCGGCGACAACGACGGAGTGCCGAAGAGCAACATCACCTTCGCCTTCGAGTACCTCCGGATGGAAGGGTTTCCCGTGGATTCTTCGGATGTCGGCGGCACCATTGCTCGAAAGATCTTCTTCGACCCGCGCACCTCCCGGGTCCTCCTGAAGCGCATTACCGGCAAGCTCGTTGTCGACGTGGAGAAGGAAGAGGAAGACTACCTGGAAAAGATACGGAAGAAAGAGGAGAAGAAGACGAGGGGCGAGCCGACGTTCTTCTAATGCGCCGGCGCCGCGGCTACTCGCCCCACCGCGGCTGCGTTCGCCGCCGGAGCTGCGGTTCGCCGCCGGAGCTAATCGTCGGCGGCGCCGGCTCCGTCCTCCTCCGGAGCGGCAGGCTCTTCAGCCTCCGGCAAAGCCCCTTCGTTGCGCCGCAGGTAGAGCTTCGTCACGTACCGCATGATGTTCATGCGGCGTTCGAACACCGCGACGTCTCCCTCAATCAGCGAAAAGAGCTCCTCCGCGGTCAGATCGTCGGTCACGCGCAGCTCCGGATCCAGCCCTTCCGACCGGTATATCTCCGCAGTGTGCCGGAGCCGATAGTGGAGGCGTTCGTACCGCTGCAGGACCGGAAGCGCCCGGCGGAGCGCCGGGGCAACGCGCCGGAGCTGCTGCGGGAGCGCAGCCTCGTCCGGCTGGAGGAGCCGCCGCTCCTCATCAATCCAGCGATCGAGAACATCCCTTCGCGCCATGAGTGCCTGATAGACCCGGGTCAGATCCTCCCGCGCTTCGAGGTATCGCCGCGCCTGCACGCGCAGCACGGCTGCGGGGTTCCGCCGCAACTCCTGCAAGCGATCGGCAATCCAGCGGCGTCGGAAACTCTGGATATCGTCCCGATCCGGCGCAGTGGTGTCGAGGGCAATGTTGCGGAAGCGATCCGGGCCGAGCCGTTCCACCGCTCGCTCCGGGTCGGCAAAGAGGGTGCGGCCGCCTTCATCCCGGACCTCGACGCGGCCCTCTTCCGCCGTCACCAGAACATCCCCGTTGAAGGTAGCATCGACACTGAAGGTGGTGCCTCGAACGCCAAGAGTCGCAGACTCCGTCGCCACTTCAAAGGAGCTCTCGCGGCCGAGGCGATCCACAACCACCGAGATAGAGCCGTGGATCAGCTCCACGGTATTTCGCGGAGCGGTCGCGCTCGCCTGAACGCGAAGGACGCTCATGTCGAGGTAGAGCTCCGTGTCCGGCTGGACGATGATGCGCGCCTCCGCCCCGAGGTCGGGATTCGTCGCGATCTCAAGGAGGTCCCCCGCAGCGGTCCGGAAGAAGTCGAAGCTTTCGACGGGGAAACCGAAATCGGCTGGGTTGGGCATGAGCTCGCCGTCGCGGAAGACCTCCGGGGCGCCCTCAACGTAGACGACGGTCCCGACGTCGACGCGCCGTCCCGCGGTGTCGGCGTCCTGTGCGGCCAGTGGTGCGGCCCACAGAGCCACCGCAAGCAGCACCGCACCCACGGTGGCGAGAAACCGGGCCGTGCCGCCCAGGCGGTCGAAGCCGGACAGGCGGTTGGAGCCGCACGGACGGTCTGCACCGGACAGGCGGTTGGAGCCGCACGCACGGGCTGCGCCGGGCAGGCGATCAGCGCCGAAGGGGCCGGCCGCAATGGGAGACACATCTCCGCTGGAAAGGCCGGCGATAGCTCTCGGTTTCTGCTGAGGCCGTGGCGTCATGGCTTGCCTCATTCGCTTCCCTCCTGTCGACGGAGATCTCCGGTGCGTCCGTCATGTCCGCTCCGACCGGCGGCGGTCCGGAACGCGGACCGGTGAGAAGATCGGGGCGAGCTCCGGAAGCTCGTGCGGCAGGGCGCCGAAGGCCTTGCGCCACACCGTCGCGCTTTCCATACACATGTACACCGGCGCTGGTAGCGTCCGGCGCAGCCGCTCCCGAAGCCATCTATAGACGGCAACGCGCTCCTGTTGCAAGTATCGGTACTTGCCGTCCCGACCGGGAACGAACTCCTCCAGAAGATAGGGACGGTCGTCCATTTTGTCGCGCAAAGCCGGCGTGTACCGGATGGTTCCCAGGCTGATCCAGACTACCTTCTCCGGGTTGAACTCCCCGAGCGCGTCGATGAGCGGCCCATAGTGATCCTGCCAGTCCGGAACGGCAATGACCGGATCGAAGTGGAAGGCCAGACGGTAGCCCGCAGCGGCGGCACGCCGGGCTGCCGCGAGCCTCCGCTCCACCGGCGCAGCTACACCCTCCTCCTCAGTCGCCACGGCGTCAGGATTCAGCGAGAAGGCGATTACCGCGTTCCCCTTCTGCGGCAGGTCGAGAAGGTGATCCACCAGATCCGTCTTGCTCTTCAGCTCCAGAATGAGGTTGTCCAGATCGGCGAGCGCTTCGATCAACCGCGCTGAGTTCCCGAAGATGGGGTCGAGTAACAGGGAGTCACCGGTCTCCCCCGATCCGATGCGCACGGTGCGGTCGGCGTTCTCCGCGGCGATCCGGCGGATGTCGGCAATGGCGTCATCAAGCCCGACGTGAACGGTCAGCGGGGAGAAATTGAGGTAGCTCCGCATGATGCAGTAGGAGCAACCGAGATTGCATCCCACATAGAGATCCACCGTCAGGTAGTTGCAGCAGACGTGCCCTCGCGTACCGGGGCAGCGCCCGACAATCGGACCGTCCGGGCGCTTCACGAAAAGGGTGTACTGGTTCAGATGCTCCCGGGGTATCTCGTTGCGGTGGTCGACGATGTGTCGCGGAAGCGAGGGTAAGGCGCGTTCCAGACGATCCTCCACCAGCGGAAGCGCACCCCTGGTCACGTAGACGCGTTCAATCGTCAGGTCAGAGTAAGTCCTGTAGCTCACCTGTCCTCGCCTTCAAGGTGTCCAGAGCGGCCAGTTTCCGGCCGAACTCGTCCGCGGTTGCGAAAGAGAAGGTCACCTCGAAGCGATCCCCCTCGAAGTACGGCGGCGGCGTGAGCCGGATCCCCGTGCCCTCCAGCACCTCATTGCGGATGGACTCGAATCTGTCGGACAGGGCGGTCAGCTTTGGGTATCGTCGGCGCATCAGGGCGTCGACGGGATCCGACGCCGCCGCGGCCTCGCGCACCATTTCCGCCACGGTGTCGCCGAGATCGGCGCCGCCCGGGGTCTCCGTCGAGCTTTCCGGAGCGGCCGTGCTGTCGCGCGCGGCCGCTTCGCCTCGAGCCGTTTCGCGCCCGGCCGCTTCGCGGCGCGCGTTCTCGATTGCGAGGCGCAGCACCTGCCGGCGCCGGGAGAAGGAGATGCCCCGGGTGGCATCCAGAACGCGTTGCAGTGTCGCAGTGTCACCGGGCAGATAGTGCGCAAGGGACTCCGCAGTACGCAGATCAACGAGCGCCCCCTGCAGCGCTTCCTGCAACACTGGAGGAAGCGCCGTGAAACGTTCCGCCTTCACCGCGAAGGCAGCGTCTCCCGTGACCTGCCGAGAGAGCTCCTCGTCAATCTCCACTGCCAGATCGCGACAGAGCCGCCGGATGGCTGCGACTTCCCGCCAGGAGTAGCCGCCGGCACGGTTTTCAAGGCGCAGCGCAAGGTGGACCGTCTCGCGATTGCTCACCTCAATCGGCGCAACAGAGAGCTGTCGAAGTCCCTGGCGCTTCGCCTCCCGGATGATGGGCCACCCCCATACCACGGTGCCGGACGTATCGGCGGCCACGGGCAGCGGCGGATGGAGGCCGCGTGCAACCGTCTCGGCGAGCGCCTCGACGGCGAAGTCATCCTCGGGATCGGCGAACACGTCGAACCGAGTTGAAGAAGTGGTAAGAGCGTCGATGGATCGGTACTCCACGGCGCGGTAAACCTACCAGAACACACCGCGGCGGCCAAGAGGCCCCGTGCGGCCGCCCGGCCGCGGGCACGGTCCATTCGATTCCCGGGACGCCGGCGCCCCGGAGAGAGAGAGGCGGCCGCCGGTTGACACGGGTAGGGCGGCGTCCTAGAGTGACCCAACTCGCCGCCGGGGGCGCCGGAGCACTGGAGTACCGAGATCATGCAGGAACAGACTGTGGACATTGCGATTGTAGGATGCGGCACCGTCGGTGGCGCCACCGCTGAAACCCTCCTGGCGAATCGCAATCTCATTGCCGCGAAGTCCGGCATTTCCGTTCGTATCAAGTACCTTGTGGACCGTCGCTTCGACTACGCCAAGGACCTCAAGCTCGACGAGACGCTCTTCGAGAAGGATCTCCAGCGCGTCCTGGAGGACGATGATGTCGAGATCATCGTCGAGCTCGTCGGGGGAACCACTACGGCGAAGGACATCATTACACAAGCCCTGGAGGCGGGTAAGCACGTCGTCACCGCCAACAAGGCGCTCCTGGCACATCACGGGGCGGAGCTCCTTGCACATGCGCGCCGGAAGGAGCGGGTGATCGGCTTCGAGGCGAGTTGCGGAGGCGGGATCCCGATCCTGCGCGCCATCTACGACGGCCAGGTGGCAAACCGGATAGACGCGCTCTACGGCATTGTGAACGGTACCTCGAATTACATTCTCACGCGCATGGACGAGAGCGGGATCACCTTTCAGGAGGCTCTTCAGGAGGCGAGATTCCGCGGCCTTGCCGAGCACGATCCGAGCCTGGACGTCAACGGTACGGATTCGGCGCACAAGATCGCTCTCCTGGCATCACTGGCCTTTGGCGTGAAGATTGACTTCGACGACATTCCGATCTCCGGAATCGACGCTCTCGATTCCCTGGACGTAGGTTCCGGGACGAGCCTCGGATATGTCGTGAAACTCCTGGCCATTGCGCAAATGCTGGGAGACGAGGTTTCCATTCGGGTGCGTCCCGCCTTCATCTCCCGGGAGCATCCCCTGGCGTGGGTGAATGGGCCCTTCAACGCGGTCAGCATGTATGGAAGCGCCACCGGACACACCATGTACTACGGCCGCGGAGCCGGAGGATCTCCCACGGCATCTGCGGTGATTGCGGACATTGTCGGCGTGGCCAACGGCACTCTTCCGGAAATCTTCCGGCGCTACGGCTACTGGCCGGACACCGGGCGGTCCACCGCTCTCATGTCCCTGGACGACCTGGAAAGCCGCTTCTACCTCCGCGTCATGGCGAACGACTCGCCCGGCACCCTTGCGCACATTGCCCAGATCCTGGCCCGACATGAGGTCAACATTGCGTCGGTGCATCAGGAGGAAACGCCGGAGGACGCCCTCTCCGGAGACCACGTCCCGGTCGTCATTACCCTGCACAGCACCCGGGAGGGAAACGTCAGGCGCGCCCAGGAGGAGATCGACGCGCTTTCCGACACCTCCGGGGAGAGCGTGAGCATTCCGATTGTCGATGAGCATCCCGAAGCAGTAGGCTGAACAATGGCGCACGCTCCGCGTGCGAAATGCTTGCGGATTCTGGGCGATGCACGCAGTGCGGGACGCGCGCAGGACGCGGACATTCACGACCGGTGCCCCTACCGGTACCTCCGTGTCTGGTTCGGGCTTGCGACCGGTTTGTTCAATTGACAGGGGCAAACCGGTTTAGCTATTGTCATTGCAGTCATTGCACCGGTGCCGAACCGGCGCCGCTACAACCCCGGCATGTACAAGGCAGGTTTCCATGACCATCATTCCGTATACGGTTCACCCGAATCTTCCCGAACCGCTCCGGCCTCTCGAGGAGCTGGCCCATGACGTGTGGGTGACCTGGAACTACGACGCGATCATGCTCTTCACACGCCTCGACTACGGCGCGTGGATTCAGTCGGGGCAGAACCCGGTCCGCACCCTCGGCATGGTGCCGCAGGAGCGCCTGGAGACGCTCGCCCAGGACGACTCCTACCTCTCCGCCCTGCAGCGGGTCGTGGAAAAGTACCAACGCTACAAAAACGGCGAGACCTGGTTTCAAGGGGACCGAAAGAACGTCGTCGCCTACTTCTCCATGGAATACGGCCTCGACGTCAGCCTGCCGATCTACTCCGGCGGCCTGGGCGTTCTGGCGGGAGATCACCTCAAGACCACATCGGACCTGGGGCTCCCCCTGGTTGCGGTGGGACTGCTCTACCGGCAGGGGTACTTCCGGCAGTATCTGAGCGCAGACGGCTACCAGCAGGAGTCCTATCCGGAAAACGACTGGTACAACATGCCCGTACACCGCTGCCGGACGAAGAGCGGCGATGACGTGAAGATCACCGTCGATATGGCCGGCAGCGTCATAACCGCCCGTGTCTGGGAAGTTCGGGTCGGCCGGGTGTCCCTCTATCTCCTGGACACCAATATCGATGAGAACAGCGACGCCGATAAGCTCATCACCGCAACCCTCTACGGGGGAAATCGCGAAATGCGTCTCCGCCAGGAGATCCTCCTCGGTATCGGGGGCGTCCGTGCACTGCGGGCCGTAGGCATCAATCCAGCAGTGACTCATATGAACGAGGGTCATTCGGCATTCCTGGGCATTGAGCGGATCCGCGAGCTCATGACGGGAGAGGGGCTCTCCCTGGACGAGGCGATCCAGGCGCTGTGGCCGACCAACGTCTTCACGACGCACACGCCGGTGCCGGCGGGAAACGAGCGGTTTTCGGTGGAGCTGATGCAGAAGTACTTCCCGAGCATCACCGCCGGGACGGAGATGAGCTGGTACGACTTCATGGCGCTCGGGCGGGAGAATCCGGACGACCAGCAGGAACACTTCTGCCTTACGGTCCTGGCCCTGAAGCTCTCGGCGTACAACAACGCGGTGAGCGAGCTCCACGGCGAGGTCTCACGGGACATGTGGAACAATCTCTGGCCGGAGCTGCCGAATCGGGAGGTACCGATTCGCCACATCACGAACGGTGTTCACGCCCGAAGCTTCATGTCCCACGACATGATCGAGCTCCTGGACCGCTACTTCGGACCGCGCTTCCATGACGAGCCGACCTTTCTGGATGTCTGGGACCGCATTGACCGCGTCTCGGATGAAGAGATCTGGCGCATGCATGAGCGGCAGAAGTCGCGTCTTGCCGCTTTCGCGCGGGAGCGCCTGCGCTCACAGCTCGAGACGCGCGGCGCCTCGGCAAGTGAGCTTCACCACGCCGAAGAGGTGCTCTCCCCGGGGGCGCTGACGATCAGCTTTGCCCGGCGATTCGCCACCTACAAGCGCGGCAATCTCCTCTTCCGCGATCCCGAACGCCTCATGAAGCTCCTCACCGACACGGAGCGGCCGATTCAGCTGATCTTCGCCGGCAAGGCACACCCCCATGATGTACCTGGAAAGAATCTCATCAAGGAGATCGTGAAGTACGCCTCCCAGCCTGAGGTACGCAGCCGCGTGCTCTTCCTTGAGAACTACGACATCGGTGTCGCGCGCTACCTGGTGAGCGGCAGCGATCTCTGGCTGAACACGCCGCGCCGCCCCATGGAGGCGAGCGGGACCAGCGGCATGAAGGCGGCAATCAACGGCGTCCTCAACTGCTCCGTCCTCGACGGCTGGTGGGCGGAAGCCTACTCCCCCGAGATCGGCTGGGCTATCGGCCACGGTGAGATCTACGAGGACGAGGAGCTCCAGGATGAGATCGAGAGCGAGGCGCTCTACGACCTCCTGGAACGGGAGATCATCCCGACCTACTACGAACGCGGGATGGACGGCCTGCCGCGGGAGTGGATCCGCAAGATGAAGGCCTCAGTTCGGGAAGTAGGAAAGCGGTTTTCCTGCCACCGGATGATCATGGAATACCACAACGACTTCTACGAGCCGGCGCTGAAGAATTACGGGCACATGAAGAAGAACGGCTACGCCGCGGCGAAGGATCTTTCCGAATACATGTGGCGTCTGCGCGGCGCCTGGGACTCGGTGCGCATTCTCCACGTGAAGAGCCTGGTAAACTCCAACCTGCGCGTCGGTGACAAGCTCACCATCGAGGCGGTCATAGACCTGGCGGGCCTCTCACCGGAGGATGTCTCCGTGGAGGTGTACGCAGGCCACTACGGCTCGAAGGGCGAAATCGAGAACGCTACCCGTACCGAAATGAAGGCGAAGGGCAGTGTCCCGGTCCCGGCCGCCGCGTCGGCCGGCGATGAGGGCTCCCCTTCGGGGAATGACCCCGGCGGAGGCGACGATGACCGCGCCGGAGACGGCGGCGATGCCCCGGATGGCGCCAAGGGCGTCCGCTACGTTGCCGACCTCACCTGCAATCAGGCCGGGCGCCAGGCATTCTCCGTTCGGGTGCTGCCGCGACACAAGAGCCTTGCCCACAGCTACATCCCCGGCCTCACGAAGTGGGCGTGAGGGGCCACCGCGGGCCATAGCGAGTCGCAACGGGGCGGCGCGCGGAGAGCAGCCGCGCCCTGCCCCCGCCGCGCACCGCCCCCGCCGCGCACCACCCCCTGAGATTTCTTGCGCGTGATGCGCAAACTTGACAGGGCTACCCCGGAGTGCTACGCTCTCGCCATACTGGAGGGTGCTGTGTCGCAGGACCTCGACGGCGATGAGTGTACATCTCATGCTCTTGGGCCGATATTCTGTGCCAATTGCTTACACTGCAAACTGGTAACGGAACGAGAGGCCGACGGGAGCCAGTATCGCCTCCGCGTTCGGTGCAACGCCGGGAAGTGGCTCCGGAAGAGTGGTGACGAGAAGTACTACAAGTACTCTACCGTCATTCGGCGCCGCCTGGAGGATTGCGACGCCTACGAGCCCATGGGGGATCTTCAGGAGTTCCTCCGGGAGCTGAAACGGACCCTGCCGGTGAAGGACGAATCCTACCTGATTGGACAGTACTGATACCATGAAACGTTACAGCATTCTCGTGATCGTCGCCGTTGTTGCCGTACTGGCTGCCTGTCAGACCGCCCCTGAAGAGATTCCGACCGACATGGAGCCGGCGGAGTACTTCCAGCGTGCCCAGGAAGCGGTCATCAATAACCAGTACGAGACCGCTCTCGCCTACTACGAAGCCGTCCTCGAGCGTTTCCCGGACGACCCGGAGACGCGCGTCGCCGCCCGGTACGAAATCGCCTTCATCAACTACAAGATGGGAAACGAAGAGAAGGCCCTCGAGCTCTTCAACGAGTTGCTTGCACGATACGAAGAGGATGATGCCGATCAACTGCCCCAGTGGCCGCGCGTCCTCGCGGTGAAGGTACGCGACAACATACAGTCCGGTGACAACGGCGGCGACGACGCCGACGGAGAGTCGGCGGAAACCTCCGAAGGCTCCGGCGCGTAGAACGCCCCGCACTGTCCGGGCGGACGCCCGTGACTGCCCCGCCGGGCGGCCATCGCTGCCCCGCAGCGTTCCTCCCGTGGCCGGGGGGCGCCGGGCCGGTGTGGCGCCGGGCCGGCGCCACACCCTCCCCGCTACTGCGGGAGAATAATCGTATTCAGTCGAATCCCGAGCTCGCGAGCCTGCTCGTAGACCATCTCTTTGGTAATGCTGCCC
>CAZZIE010000019.1:0-41817 GCA_964654185.1 uncultured Spirochaetaceae bacterium
GCAAGGGGCAGGAGGGGACGACGGTGCGGATACCGTATTATGCGATACGGGATCTAGGGCAGGCAGATCAACAGGGTTGTGGGTAGGTTAAACGGCGCCTCAGGCGCCGCCTTTGCTGCGATGGACGAGCTTCTCGACAATCTCGCGGGTGGTCTCGTTCCACATTCCGTCGCGGTACCAGCCGCCCATGGTCTCCAGGAACTCCCGGTACAGCTTGGCGAACTTCTTCTCGGCCTCCGGATCGCTCGTGCGCTTCTTGTAGAGCTCCATGAACTCCGGGTGATCGCGCTTCCACTGGTCCTTCATCTCGCTCACCCTGGCCGGGGCCTCTATCCAGCGGACAAGCTCGTTCCCCTCACCATCCCAGATGGATATGGCGGGGATGTGGTCATCCCCGTCACGCTCGTAGTGCTCTTTGACCGCGGGATGTTCGGAGCCGCGGAAGGCGCGGAATGGAATGCCGGCGCCTTCGAAGAGGCGCGTCAGGACGGGCAGGTTGCACGCCCAGTCGCCGCACCAGTCTTCTGTATTGGCCGTGGCGCGAACCGGTTGCGGGTACTTCGCCGCCTCGGCCTTCAGGGTTTCGACGTGATTGGCGTCCGCTTCGGCATCCTTCATGAGATTCCGGACGAAGGAGCGGTAGTTGCGGAGCTCGCCGAGGTAGGGCTCGATCTCCATGCCCTGCTCGAAGGTGTGTTGGTCCATTTTCTCGATGTATTCCATAGAGATTCCAAGGTATCCACGCGGGGGACCAAAATCAAACGCGCCCCGGCCGCCCCCGGGGCTCGCGCTTCCGCCGGGGCCGTCCGCACGGTTGAGATCGGCGGCCCGGCGGAGCCGTCCGACGGCCCGCTGGGGGGCGCCCGTACGGTTCAGGTCGGCGGCCCGGCGTGTGAAGGGCGCCGCCGGGGCGTGACGGCCGTTGACATCGGCACAATTTGGACTTGATACGTGTACTGCCTCGTGCAACGCTGTGTTTAGAACGAGGAGGCAACTATGAGCGATGAAAATACTGCTCTCGAAGATGGCCAGGTCGAGGCCGCTTCAGCCGAGGCGCGGCAGGAGCGAACGGACCTGATACGGCAGATCGTGACGCTGGTCCTGATCGTGATCGGGACCGTTGCGGCCAACCTGCTCGGTATGTCGGTGCAGGGGACCGAGACGGGGGACATTGCCAATCAGACCTTTCAGGATTCGGTCTTCTTCTTTCCCGCCGGCTACGTCTTCGGAACGATCTGGCCGGTGATCTATCTGGGCATCCTGGGTCTGGCGATCCACCAGGTGCTGCCTTCTCAGCGGAACAATCCGCGCTACCGGCGAGGCGACTACATGCTCGCGATCAACCTGTTGCTCAACGGGGCGTGGGTGCTCGTCTTCGGGCTGCGCCTCTTCGTGTGGTCCTTCGTGCTGATCATTCCCATTCTGGTTACGGCGATCTTCGCCTATCAGTGGCTCGGCATCTGTCGGACCCCACCGGCGCCGCAGCCATATCCGACTCCCTGGGAGCGCTTTTTCAAGGGTGCCGTGAGCATCTACGTGGCGTGGCTCACCATTGCCACCGTTGCCAGCGCTTCGACCGCCCTGGTTGCGGTGGGATGGAACGGCTTCGGCATCGGCATGGAGACCTGGGGACTGATCATTGCAATCGTCGGCATTGTCCTGGGCGCCGTGCTTCTGTGGGTATTCCGGGATCCCATCTTCGCTGTGGTCTACGCCTACGCCTACATCGGCATTATGGTTCGTCAGCTCGGCGAGGTGCCGGGCGTAGCCATTACCGCCGCCGTCGGCGCGGGCATCTTCGTGGTGCTCTTCGTCCTGTCGCTTATCCTCTGGCGCGGCCAGGGTCGGGAAGCGCGGGTGTAGGCGCCGGGCGCCGTCGTGGCGGCGGGCGCAACCGCCGCCGCGACGGGCCTCCGCTGCTGCAATGGGGGCCGCGTGCCGACGGGATTGCGGCGGCGGTCGGTCTATGCGCCGAGCGACGGGCACGGCGCCCGGGCTCCGCTAATCGAGGGGTAGCTCGAACGTATCCTCGTAGATCGCCCGGATCTGATCGGGGCTGAGGGCGGTCTCGAAGATGAGGAGGTCGTCGATGGCTGCGAACTCTTCGAGGCCCGGGGGCTCGTAATCGGGATCTTCGGGGTCGGAGTAGTGCCAGTCGGGCTGGTGTCTCGTAATCACTACCCGGTCGGTGGTTGCGAGGTCCTCCGACGTGATCAGGAGCTTTGCCGTACCGATCAACTCGCCGTCAACGAAGAGACTCATGTATCCCGCACGATCCCACAGAGCCGCCATGTGATGCCACTCCCCGAGTTGCCATCCGTCGGCGTTGCCGGCAGGCTGCTGCCGTTCCACATTCGCATCGTCTCCATAGAAGACGGTGCCGCCCGGCCTTGCGCGCAGCGATCGTGCCAGATACAAGTCGTCCGACTCGAAGACTCGCCCTACCCGGGAGCTGATTGACATGTACGCCTGGTTGTAGTTGTCCTCCTGGGGTTCTTCACGTAACGAAACGGTAATCCCCGCTGCACCCCCGTCTTCGAGATCGACCCCTTCGAGGCTCCGCAGCCGCACCCAGAACGTTATCGTTCGAGGGAGTGTACTCGATGGCAGTGGGAACTCCACGTCACGGCTCATTACGATCGCGTTTGCCGTGCGGCCCGATCGGTCCGGCACGAAGTCGTAGTCTCCGTCTTCGAGGGGCTGTATGGGATCTGTATCAGAGTCTCTGGTCTGAAGGACATCATTGCCGGAGCTGTCGGAAATATCGCCATTGAACAGATAGGCAGCTTGTAGGATCGGAGCGCCTTCATCGTACTGGAACAGGTCGTGTCCGGAGAACTGCGACCGAAGCTCGAGCCTGCACGATACGACGGCAAGAAGAGCGCCGCAAAGAAGAGCGAGCGTGAGAATTGTAGTCGCCCGGCGTGGTCTCGCAGTAGATGAGCGCGTCATAGGCTGATCCCAAAAGAGGAAACGTAGCTCTGTTTCTTTGTGCGTAGGCCGTAGAGGTAGTTCGACCGCCAGAAGATCTCGAACCTTTGAAACGAGAGAACGGACCCGACGGCGAAGCCTGCGCTTATTCCATAGTCCTCAAGGTCCGTCTCGGCCTGAACCAGACCGGAGAGCTCAGGGTGGACCCCCGGTGCATGGTGAGCCAGGGGCCGTGCCGCCAGGCGGAGGGTCGCAAGAGGAGTTGCAGTGACGGGGTCGCTTCCGGAGAGCCCGGTTCCCGCGCCCACTTCTATACGTCCGTACGGACGAAGGATCTCCTGGACGTAGCCGACCCGAGCTACAGCCCCGTTCCCGGCGCTTAACACGAGCCGGCGTCTTGATGCGGAGCTTGCTGCCGGGACTTCGCCGGTCTCCTGGATCTCCTGCACAAAACGGTCGTTGCGTCGTTGAGCGGCGGCGGGAGTGAATGCGAGATCGTAGAGCGCAAACGCAGCAGAGCCGACGTAGGCGGCTACCCCGGCTACGCCTGTGTAGATGTTGTTCTGCGTGATATCGATTCCGGTGATCTCCGAGGTGAGGGTAGCAACCACCGACGGTCCGGCGAGTAACACCGCGTTTGCCGCAGAGAGGAGAATGGCCGTTTCGGGATCATGAGCGAGCAATGAACCTGCGTGAAGCATTCCGACCGCAGCCAGATCAATTGCGGCAAGAGGAGGCTCCGCACTGAAGACGCTGGTCCACCGCCACGAATGGCCGCTGGTGAATATCCAGGTGATGTACGCCGCCTTAAGCGCTGTTGTGGTGAGACTTGCAATGCTCGGTGCCGCAGGGGCCATGAGTCGGCCGGCTACGTCGGGGTGGTCGATATTCACTTCCAGGGGTTGCGCAAGCGTCGAGGTGGCGTCGGGAATCACGTCGACCGCAGCGACGGTCGGTCGGAATAGAGGCCGTTCCAGAGCAAGCTCGTACCGTCCGGTCTCGACGCCGAACGCTTCCAGAGGAGTTGTGCCGATCCGCTCTCCGTCGAGGAGCACCGTGACCCCGGAGGGAGTGGTCTCTACTAGAAGCGACCCGGTCTCCACAGCAGCGCGTCGGTCCTGTTGCGACAATGAGACCCCGGGTGCTCCCGGTGCCGGTTCCTCCTCAGCCCGGTCGACCTCCTCGCTTGTCTCTGCAGGGGGTTGCAGGGCGATACGCGCCGTCTGGTCCGCCTGCAAGGTGAGCTCAAACGCCTCGACCGGTTGATCCCCGAGCGGACCGGGGCGGGCGATCGTAACCGTCCTGGCTCCGGCGAGCACTTGAATCTCCGTCTCATTGCGGGCAATGAGTTGACCGTCGACATATACGGCTAATGAGTCGAGATGGTCGGTATTCTCAATCTCGACTGTCGCAAAAGCCAGATCTCTGCCGACAACCTCGGCTGCAATATCGAGGGCCAGATCGTCCGCCAGATCGAATATGCCGAAGACCGAGTCGATTTCGGTAGTTACTTTCGAAATGTCTGAGGTCTCGGAGGACCATACGCGTGCGGTGACCAGGTATCCGCCGGCCTCGCGTGCCTGAATGGCTCCGAAAACGGCTCGGCGAGCATTGGTGCGTTCATAGAAGCCGGCTGTAGCGGAGAGCGATTCTTCCGGCATGAGGTAGTCCGCACGCTTCACTTCCGACACACCGGCCAACCGCAAAGTCAGCTCCAGAGAGTCGGCCACAATGAGGGCGAGTTGCTCCGCCGTCGCGCCCTCGGCTGAGAATCGAGTAACGACGGTGGTCCCTGCGGTGTCCTGGGCACCGACCGGAAGTGATACAGCCGCCGCTATGATAAGGACGGTGACAATCCCCCTGGTTCTGCAGACAGTTCGAGCGCAGCGAGTGATCATGGCGTCGGGTCCTGGCGTTCCGTTTCGTAGATCCGGCCAACCTCTTCATGGGTAAGGGCGTGCCGGTAGAGTCGCAGATTGTCGATACCAGCCAGGCCCAGGAGTTCGCTGGTGTCCGTCTCCAGGCCGGTATCGGGATCGATCTGAGAATCCTCGTGTTCGTGAGTATCTACCGCAACCAGCAGGTACAACGTGTCCGGGACCGGGCCGTAGTTGTAGGAGAGGAGCCGGGCGCTTTCCTCGCCGTCGACAAAGAGGCGGGCCGCTCCTCCGGCGTCGATGGTCAGTGCCACATGGTAGTTGGGGTTCGCCGCCCGGCCGGGAGGGATTTGGCCGCCTCTCAGGTCGTGGCCACCGACGTCTGCCCGAGTCACATTCTGCATCCACTCAGTGGTGTTGTTGGGGAACTCGACGATTGCAGATAACTGTCGTTCCGGCCGGTCACCCCAGTGGTCGAACTGGCCTTCCATGCTGTTCGACTCAGTCGAAACCGTCACACTGGCGGTGACGCGGTCGTCATCTTCCATCGATATACCTGAAGAAAGCGGCAAGCGGTGGGCCCTGAAGCTGATCGTTCCAGGCATGCGCTCCCCCGGCAGCTCGATCTCGAGGACCGGGCGTACACCTCCGTCATCGTTGCGGTCGGAAGCATCGACTGCCTGGGCGGGGTAGCCTACGGTGGCTACCTGAGCGCCCGACTCGAGGGTCCGATACTCCAGGTCGGGGCTTGATGCAGTAACTTCCAGAGTGCCTTCGGCGTTCTCCAGGTTTCCGTCGAGCCGGAAGTGCCCCAGGGTTTGCGGAGCAGTGCGCACCGGCGTGTCCGAGGCGCGGATCAGAAACACCGGAACGGAGTCGCAACTGCCGGCCAGGACCAGGATCACCGCTGCGAGTGGCGCCGCCCACCATGCCCGTCGTTTCACAACTGCACCCCGGCGTAGAAGGAGACGCCCGCGATTCGGCGCCGCAGGCCCCAGAGTGCCCGGGATCCGAGGGAGAAGTTGCCGAGAGAAGTGAGCCATTTGACACCGAAGTCGTAGCCCACGCTCATTCCGAAGGTCTCCAGATCCGACTCCACGACCAGCGACGGAGCTAGATACGGCCTGGTGACACCCGCCAGATGTCCCAGGGGGTACCATTCCGTCCGAATCATCAGTGTCGGACCGATCTTCACGGGACCAATCCCGGTCGCGGCGGCGCCGAGAGATGCGTGTCCGTACAGGAAGTGCCTGACCAGCGGAAAGGTATAGCCGATGCGTGTCAGCGCACTGCCGCCCAGTTCCATGGTGAGCCCAGACGGTTCTCTCTGTTCAGACCTCGGCAAGCTTCCGCTTTGCCGGATTTGCTCTATTGTGTCGGCATTCCGCCGGCGTGCCGCCGAGGGAGCGAAGGCCAGATCGTACAGCTCAAGTCCGACAACGCCAAGAGCACCGACGATCCAGGTGATGTCGGCAATCCGATACTCAATGGTCGTGTGGTACTCTTCGACGTTGTTCCGCAGGTAGTCCTGATACAGCATCGTTGACGCCGTGACCGCAGAGAGACCGAAGCTCAGTCCCGAAACGATCGCCGACTCTCTCTCAGGTGCTGCAATGAGGTGTGAAGGCCGCACAATCCCGATTTTGACAAATGCGTCAACGGGCGCGACGGAGCCTGGAAACCCACCAGCCGTCATGAACGGGTTCAGACCAATCACCGCCGCCTGCAGCGCCGTCATGCCGAGGCCGGCGATGCCGGCCATGCCGGGGTTGACCAGGTGCTCGGCGACTTCCGGGTGGTCCGGGTCGACTTCCATGTCAATGGTGACGGCGCTCTCCTGGTCGGCGGTGACGTCGACGACGCGGGTGACCGGGCGGAACCAGGAACGCCGGACGACCAGCTCGTAGCGGCCCTCGGGAACGCCGAAGCGGTTGAGAGGTGTCGTGCCGATGACGCGGTCGTCCAGGAGCACTTCGGCGCCGTCCGGTGCGGTTTCCACGACAAGTCGGCCGGTCCTTTGGAGTGTTGCGGCGGTCGCTTCGGTTGTGTCGGCGGTGGCCGGGGAGGGCGGGCCGTCGGCATCGTCCACAGATTCTTCGGCCGGGCTCTCAAGGGTGACCGGCACGGTCTGGTCGGCCGGGACCGCGACGCTGAAGGTCTGGAGGGGCTCGTCGCCGAGCTCGCCCGGGCGGGCGATGATGACCTGCCGGGTGCCGGCGAGGACGCGGACTTCGCGCTGGTTCCGGGCGACCAGGTTGCCGTCGACGTAGACGCCGTAGCCTGGAAGCCAGTTGGCATTCTCGATGCGGACCGTCCCGAAGGAGAGGTCGCGGCCGACTACCTCAGAGGCGATCTGAATGGCGATCTCATTTGCGACGTCGAAAACGTCGAGAACGCGTTCGACGCGGTACTCCCGCGTGGATGGAGCGTCGGGCCGGTCGCTCGTCCACAGGGCGGTGGTGACCCGGTATCCCCCTTCGGGGGCTCTCGCGACCGAGCCGTAGACCGCCTTTGCCGCACCGACCTCCTCGTAGTAGTAGCGCGCCCGCTCGAGGGAGACGTGGGGAAAGATGAAGTCTGCCAGCTCGATGCGGGATGCCGCCGCCAGGCGCAGACTCAACTCGAGGGTGTTCGTGATGTTGCGGGCGAGAGCTTCGGCTGTTCCGTCCGTGCCGGCAGCGGCGCCCTCTTCGGCGGCGGGGCCGGCCGCGGCGCTGCCTTGTTCGCCCTTCGTGCTGCTGCGAGCGCCTTCGGTCTCGGCGGTGGATACTGCGGTTGACGTGGTGGCCGGTGTTCCGGCAATAGGTGAAATGACGATGTGACCACCCCCATCCTGGGCAACGCCTGCAGCGGCACAAGTTGCAGCAAGGACGAGTAGAGCCAAAACACGGTGCACGGAAGCAGCAGCCACGTAGCTCAGCGTAGTCGAGCATTCGGGGGGGTGCAACTCCAAATACACTGGTAGGACTAGGAAAAACCTTGAAGCGTGTGGGGCAAAGTACGTACGCAAAAATACGGGTGCGGGCGGCCCCTCCGGCCGCGCGCAGGCGCGCCTCGAGCCTCCGGCCCCGCCCCCGGCGCTCGCGCCTCCGGGGCGACCCCCCGGCACCCCCGAAGCCACACCGCGGCCCCCGGGGCGACGCCCCCAGCCTCCCGAAGCCACACCGCGGCCCCCGAGGCGACGCCCCCGGCACCCCTGAAGCCACAACGCGGCCCCCGACCTGCACGCAATTCTTGACAAATTACGTCATGTAATTTATCCTCTGTTCGAGTTTAGTTACGGGTTGTCACTTAACGGCCCGACTGGAGGACAGGCATGACGGAGAGATCAGGACGTTCGCTGCAGGGTCGGGTTGCCCTGGTGACCGGGGCGTCGTCCGGTATCGGCAAGGCAACGGTGGAGGCACTCCTGACTGCCGGCGCGACGGTGTATGCCGCGGCCCGTCGGGTGGAACGGATGCGCGACCTCGAAGAGCGGGGCGCGAAGGTGGTACGCCTGGACGTGACCGATCCGGCATCCATTCAAGAGGCTCTGGCGCGGGTTCGGGAACAGGACGGCGGTGTCGACATTCTGGTGAACAACGCCGGGTACGGCTCCTACGGCGCCGTTGAGGATGTCCCGCTGGAGGAAGCGCGAAGACAGTTCGAGGTGAACGTCTTCGGTCTGGCCGAACTCACCCGGGCGGCTCTTCCGGGCATGCGCGAGAAGGGATACGGCAAGGTCGTGAACATCTCCTCGATGGGCGGCAAGATCTACACCCCCCTCGGCGCGTGGTACCACGCCACCAAGCACGCTCTGGAGGGCCTCTCCGACTCGATGCGCTTCGAGCTCCGTCCCTTCGGGGTGGATGTGATCATCGTCGAGCCGGGGATCATTCGGAGCGAGTGGGGCGGTATTGCCCGGGAATCGGCGCTGCGCTTCTCCGGTGAATCCGCCTACGGCGACATGACCCGGAAGGTCACCGAGGTCATGGAGGGGGCCTACACACCCCGGAGCTCCTCACCTCCGGAGGTGGTGGCGCAGACGGTTCTTCGCGCCGTAACGGCGCGGCGTCCGCGGACGCGCTACGCCACCGGCAAGATGGCGCGTCTCCTCATGACCACCCGGGCGCTGCTGCCGGATCGAGTCGTTGATCGTCTGGTGGCTGGATCGTATGGTATCGGATAACACAGATCCGGACCCGCGCGAACGGGGCCGACGTGAGCCGGGTCCGAAGCGGGCCGCACCGGAACCGACCCGGAGCGAAGCGACGTGGCAGCGAGCCCGCAGCAGCGACAAGAAGGAGCAGCGGGTCACCGCAATCCTCGACGCAGCCGCCGACCTCTTCGCGCGACGGCCCTACGACGCCATCACAACGGAGGAGATCGCCCGGGGCGTCGGGTTCACCCGACCCAACCTCTATCGGTACTTTCGAACCAAGGAAGAGATCTTCCTGATGCTCGTGGACATCGATCTGACGAAGTGGATAGATGAGCTGGAGCAGGAGCTCCAACCTGCAGAGTACCGGGATCATGCCGAAGCGCTTGCCGAATTCGTCGACCGCTGGTGCCGGACGCTCTTCCGGCAGGAGAGGTTGCTCAGCCTCCTGCCGCTCATGTCGTTGTCCCTCGAGCGCAACGTGAGTGAGGCGAACCTCATCTCGTTCAAACAGTCGCTCCGGGCGAACACGGAGCGAATCGGCGTGGCGGTAGCACGGTGGCTTCCGCGGTTGCGGGGCGAGGCGTTCACCGATTTTCTCAACGTGAACCTGGCCCTCGTTGCAGGTCTGGTTCCCATGTCGCGGCGATCGGAGCTGCAGGAGCGGGTGTTGAGTCGCCCCGAGCTGGAGCACTTCAAGGTCGACTTCGAGAGGCAGTTTCGCCGGGCTCTGCGGGCTCAGCTTCGCGGCAGCCTTGCGGATTCAACGCAGGCGTAACAGGGCGCTGACTCTGTGGCGATAGATCAACGGGTATACTGAGGATATGACCGAAGCACATCACGTCGACATTCTCATCATTGGAGCGGGCGCGGCGGGACAGGCGGCAGTGGAGTCGGCGGCCGCGGCCGTCGCCGCCCACCAGGCTGACGAAGCAGGCTCGGCGCCCGCCGGGCGGGCGCCCCGTGACGCGGACCGTCCGGGGACGGACCGTCCGGGGACGGAGCCCGCGGGTGGTGCCGACCGAAGAGCCGCTCGCTCCCTGTCCATCTGCCTGGTGAGCGACGAGGACCGACTCCCGTACAAGCGGACGAAGATCTCGAAGACAATGGCGCAGGGCTTCGAAGCGGATGCCTTCGCGGTTCAGTCGGAGGAATGGTACCGGGAGCACGGCGTCGAGTTGTTGACCGGTACCGAGGTGACGCGGATTGATCCGGAGCGGCGGATGGCCGAGCTTGGGAATGGTAAGGGATCAATCACCTTTGAGCGATTGATCCTGGCCACCGGGGCCGGACCGCGGCTTCCGGAGGCGGAAGCCGGCGTGCGCGGACGGATTCACTGCACCCATGACATCGCCGACGTTGAAGAGCTTCGCGCCGCCGCGCTCCGCGCCGTCGCCGTGGCGCCGGCGGGTGAGACGCCTCACGCCGTCGTTCTCGGCGGCGGCGTCCTGGGGCTCGAGGTGGGACACGATCTTCATCAACTCGGTCTTCACGTCGCCGTCGTAGATCGGAACGAGCGGCCCATGCACCGAGAGTTGGACGCCTACGCCGGCGAGATCGTGATGGACCAGTGTCGCCGGCACGGTCTGGATCTCTACCTCGGAGAGACGGACTACCGGGTGGGGGCTTCGACCGGATCCCGGCCGATCGAGGTTGCCCTTCCGCGCGCCGGCGTCACAATCCGGGCGGACGTTGTTGCGGCCGCCCTGGGAGTGGTTCCGCATTCGAACCTCGCCGCCGCGGCGGGACTCGACACCGGCCGCGGCATTCGCGTAGATCGGGAGCTTCGAGCATCGGCCCCCGCCGTCCTTGCTGCAGGCGACTGCGCGGAGCATCCCGACGGCCGGGTCACCCATCTGTGGCGGGACGCGCTGCGCCAGGGTGCCGTCGCCGGAGCCAACGCCGTCGCCGACATCCTTGGGCGCTCCGAGACCGAGCCGTACGTCTACGAACCCTTCCGCCTGAAGTGTGAGATCTTCGACACCTACTTCTTCTCGCTCTGTCGCCCCTCTCCTGAACAGAACGATGATTACGGCCACCGCCGCTACTACGACGGACCGCGATACGTCCACGCCTACCTCCGCCGGGACGGGCACACCGACAGCGGAGCGGGTGTCGGCGACTCGGCGCGGGTTGCCGGTGTGATCATGGTCAACGACAAGGAGCGCCACAGGCGCTACGAAGAGGCCATACGTGAGGGATGGACAATCCGGGAGCTCGAGGAAGCCTTCGGCCTGGCCTGATCGGCGCCTCCGGGCGGCGGCTAATCCGCGGCGCCGCGGACCGGTGCGTCGGAGAGTGCCACACCGCCAGAAGTTGCTGCAGGGGGCGCAACTTCGAGCTGCGCGAGTTGGCCCTTCTCGATCATCTTGAGAACCTCGTGACTCTCCGCCGGCCGGTTGAAGTGGTAGCCCTGGAGGGTCCGGCAGTGGTGCTCGTTGAAGAAGGTCCACTGGTCGGATGACTCTACGCCTTCGGCGACGATCTCCAGGTTCAGGGAGTGAGCAAGATTGATAATCGCGTTGACGATCTTCTCATTGTTGAGGGAGAAGAGCTTCGTCACGAAGGAGAGATCGATCTTGATCATGTCCGCCGGCAGTCGCGAAAGGTAGCTCAGAGAGGAGTAGCCGGTCCCGAAGTCATCGATCGCGATGGTCATGCCGGGGTAGCGCTCCTTGAGAAGGCACATCTTGTCCGTTGCCGCATCCGGCGCGCTCATGATGCAGGTCTCGGTGATCTCCAGCTTGATGTTTGCCGGATCCGCGCCGGTGCGCTCCAGGATCCGCCCAATGTTGTCGACCAGATCGCGCTGCTCGAACTGCTTCGGCGACAGGTTCACCGCCACGTAGACGTGCTCGTGGCCGGCATCATTCCATGTCTTCACGTCGCGGAAGGCTGTTTCCAGAACCCAGTTGCCCAGCGGCACAATGAGGCCGGTCTCCTCTGCCACGGGAATGAACTTACCCGGGGGAATGCTGCCCCGGGTCGGGTGGGTCCACCGAAGAAGCGCCTCGAAGCCCTGGACGTAGCCGTCGTTGTTCACCAGGGGCTGGTAATGCAGGTAGTAGTCGCCGTGCTCGAGGGCCGAGCGAATGCCCTGCTCGAGTTCCCAGCGCTCGGTGGCCCTGGCATCCAGGGTCTCGCTGTAGAAGGAGAACTGGTTGCGCCCCGACTCCTTCGCGCTGTACATGGCGAGGTCCGCCGCCTTGGTCAGCGCATCCACGGAGTTGCCGTGGGTGGGAATAAGGGCAATGCCGATGCTCACGCCCACCGTGACCGCCGTGGCGTGAGAGTTCGCAGCTTCAAGCGTGTAGGGCCGGCGAACGGCGGCCAACAGCTTGTTTGCGACCGCCGCCGCGTCTCTGCGCTGGTGAATGTAGTGGAGCACCACGACAAACTCGTCTCCGCCGAATCGGTACACCGTATCGCTCTGTCGCAGGGCGCCCTGAAGACGCTTGCCCGTCTCCTTCAGGAGCTCATCCCCGGCATCGTGCCCAATGGTGTCGTTCACCTGCTTGAACCCGTCGAGATCCAGGAAGAGGACCGCGCCGAGCCCCTGACCGGTTGACGCCAGGGTTTCCAGAAGCGCGGCGACGTCGGAGTTGAAGAGGTCGCGGTTACCCAGCCCGGTGAGCTGATCGTGGTAGGCGAGGTGACGGAGTCGCCGCTCCGCATTCTTGCGCTGGGTGATGTCCCGAATGATGCAGGTGAGGGTTCGCCCCTTGTAGTCCTTGGAGTTTCCGAATGAGACCTCAACGGGCGCAATGCCGCGATTCTTGTGTTTCCCCAGGAGCTCAATGGTGTTCTTCAGACCGAAGGCGGCGCGGTCCTGGTCGTCCACAATGAAGTACTTCCGGAACTCCTCCTCGTGGCGGCCGTATACATCGGTGGGAAAGAGAACGCTGAAGGGCTGTCCGCGCAACTCCCGGGGGTCGTGTCCGAAGGTTGCGCGCACCGCCGAATTGGCAAAGACGATTCCGAGATGCTCATCAATGCGAATGATCGCTTCGGTAATGGTCTCGGACAGAGCGTCGTAGTTGTCCCTGCTCTCCTTCAGCTGTTCCAGCAGGCTGTTGTGCGCTGAAAGATCGCGCATGACCAGGACCATACGGATCGACGTTCCCGTTTGATAGGATGTTACCAGCCCCTCCAGCGAGATGTGCGAACCCGTGCTGCTCCGCGCCCGAAGCAGCACAATGTCCTCCGGGCTGTACACGCGGGAAGCGCTCTCCCGCGGCCTGAGGCTCACCATGCGACCCTGAATCGCCTCCCGGTACTCCGTGTCCACCAGCTCCAGGAAGTTCGTGCTGCGGATCTCCGCCGGTTGGAAGCCGAAGGTCGATGTAAACGCCGGGTTGACGTACCGAACCGTCCCGTCGAGCATGAGCTCCACGGCAATGTCCGGGGTCTCGTGAAGGAACTCCCGGGGATTGTCCCCCTCCAGGCCCAGGCCGGGCCGGGCGTGGTGGCCCTTGATGATCTGCTCGAGGAGTTCGTCGAAGAGCGACTCGTCATGTACCGGGCCGGCGTGAGCCGATTCGCCGTTTCCGTTAGCGGCCGGACCCTTTCCGGTGGCCGCCCTGCCGGAGGGGGCCTCGTCGACGGGCGCTCCGGAGCCGTTCCCGTTTCCGCCGGCATCACCGATTGCCACGCGGTACGATTGGAGGGCCTCTCCGATCCGCCCGAGGCGCGTCTCCAGCGACCCCAGGGTTGATTCGAGCCTGTGCAAGGGTTGATCGGTGCTGCGGGGATGTGGGTTCATACTCTCTACTAAGATCGACCGCCCCGCCGTTTCGCATGAGTCGGTAACTCGGCGATCCGGTGGGGGAACCGGAGCTCGATGTGAGTCCCGTCCCGCCGGGAGATCTCCATGGTGCCTTCAATCTGCTGCGTGAGGCTGCGGACCAGGACCATTCCCAGGCCCGCAGAGGTGCCGGCAATGACGTCATCCGGGACGCCGATCCCGGAGTCGCTGTAGTGGAGAAGGACGTCGACATCGATCTCAAGAGTGACTGATATGGTGCCGCCGCTACCGTCCGGGAAGGCGTGCTTCAGCGAGTTGGTGACTAGCTCGTTCACCAGGAGGCCCAGGGTCGAAAGCGTGCGGACCGGCAGCTGGATGTCCGGGATCTCGGTGATGACGCGAACGTTGGCGGCTGCGCTGGTGAGGCGGACCACCTCGTCTATGAGTGATGAGAGATACTCTCGTGCCGATACGGTAAGCACGTTCCCCGACCGGTACAGCTTCTCGTAGAGCACCTCCATTGCCTGGAGTCGGCTGCGGGCCTCATCGAGGGCCGCCGTTGCGGAGGGGTGCGGGCTCATCTGCGCCTGCAGCGAAAGCAGGCTCTCCATGGAGTGCATGTTGTTCTTCACTCGGTGGTGTACTTCCCGAAGCAGGAGCTCCTTCTCCTCAAGGAGGTCCCGAATTTCCTCCTCGGCTTCCCGCCGCACCAGGGTGTTTCCGATCATGGCCGCAGCGGAGCGCAGGAGATTGACGTCCTCCTGCTCCCAGAGGCGGGGCTCGTCGCAGACATCGAACCCGAGAAAGCCGATCCACTCGCCCCCGCCCTCCACGGGTAGGAGGACCAGCTGCAGTATGTCCTGACCTTCGAAGAAAGGCCGGTCCTGTTCGCGGATCTCCTCCAGGCGCCGGATGAAGGCGCGGCCCCGGGAAAGCTCACCGTGAAGGGCGGGATCGAGCCTGCGGTACGGAAGATTCTGGAGCTCCGGGTTGTCGATTTGCGGCGTCACGCCGGCGGCGCACACCTCGGCGATCTGCGACATGGTGAGCTCACCGTCGTCGCCGCGGGAGTTGCGAAAGACGTAGGCCCGGCCCGTCCCTGTGGCCGAGAGAAGGTGGCGCAACGCGTCCTGGAGGTCGCCGCGCGGATCCACCAGGACGCGGGAGGCGGCGGTTACCGCCTGCTCGTAGGCGAGGCGGCGCTCCATTCGCGCCTCCATGCGCATCTTCTCGGTGATGTCCTCGCCGGAGCTGAGAATGGTGTAGCCCTCCTCTCCATCATCCCGGGTCATAACGGTGTTGTGCCAGAGGATCGTGCGCTCTTCACCGCTCCGCGTGACCACGGGGTTCTCATGGGTCGGTCCGAGGTCGCGACCAGCAGCCAGCCCTTCAAGGACATCCCGAACCTCCGTGCGGTAGCGCTCGGGCACCGCCGTGTCGTACCAGTTGGCGCCGATGAGCTCGCCCGGCTCGTAGTCAAGGAGAGAATGCCCGCTGTCGTTAAGGAGAGCAATGGTGCCGTCCGGCTTGAGAGCGAGAATGATGGTTGCGGCGACGTTGAGGTATTGCTCGGCGCTCTCCTTGCTGCGCCGCAGGCGCTCTTCGGTCCGTCGCTGCTCGGTGATGTCACGAACGAACTCGACGACGCCGGTTACCTCTCCGGTTGTCTTGTCCTTGATTGGGTAGCTGAAGAGCTCCACGTAGTCCAGTTCTGACGCTGGAAGCGCCTTCACGACCTCCCGCTCGAGCTTCCCCGTCCGCATGCTTCGCAGGGTCGGGCAGCGCGGGCAGGGAGTGGAGCGACCGTGAAAGGCTTCGTAGCATTTCTTGCCCACCAGCGGCATGGAGTGGGCGTACCACTCCTGCATCTTCCGGTCGGTCCGTCGAATCGTGAGGTCCGCGTCGAGAACGCTGATCCCCTCCTGGGCGGACTCCATGATGGCGTCCATGAAGACGCGTGCGTCGCCTTTCTCCGGCCTTGCGAAATCTTCGGGGAGGACGGTGTCGGGATCGACCAGGAGGGGATCGACCAGAAGAAGGAGGGGAAGCGCCCGCTCTTCGCAGAGCTCTCGCGCCAGGCGTAACGTCCCCGCGGCCGCACCGCCGACAAGGTCCGCGACAATGCCGTCGATACTGCGTTCACTCAGGAGCGCCAGCGCCTCGACGCGATCCGTGGAGGTGAAGACGTCGACGCGGTCGGCAGGGAGGCCAAGGGGCGCCACGGAGTCCGGGCCGGGCCTTGCCGTAATGACCAGAATGCTCGAGCGCGCTCCTGGCTTCACCGGACCGTCCGTCCGGCGCTGCTGGTCCTGCATGTACTGGTGAGAGCCGCTCACAGTGAGGCTACAATATCATGAATGTCAAAAAATGCCAATACGCAATTTGTATGAGTGCGTCTCTCAGGTTCAACCTGCAGTAGTCACGACCGAAACCCGAGGAAACGCAGTCTCCGGCGGCCTCCACTCATGGAAATGTACGCCGCAAGGATTACCAGACCGGCTCCCACGAATTCGATCCCCGACAGCCGTTCGCCCAGGAGGATCCAGCCGCCTGCAGTGGCGACGACGGGAATGCCGTTGATGAAGATCGATGCTCTTCCGGCGGGAAGGATCTTCAAGGAGTAGTTATACGTGAGGAAGGCCCCGATCGTCGCAAAGAAGGTCAGAAAGGCGAGCGCTCCGAGGGACGTCGCCGAGATGCTCTGCCAGTCGGTGCGCCCCGCCGTCGCCAGAAAGAAGGGGAGGAGCATTGCCGAGCCGTACATGGCCTGCAGGCCCGTGATCTGTCGGGCGGTCCAATGCTTCCCCAGGCTGCGCGCAAGCACGGTGTAGAAGGCCGCCGCCACCACGGCGCCAACCATGAGGAGATTCCCCGCCACCGAGCCGGAGAGGTCCAGGTCGCCCCGGGTCCCGCCGGTAATGAGAACGACGATCCCGACAATGGAGAGGCCGATTGCCACGGCCGTCGGCATCTCCAGTTTCTCCTTGAGAGCGATCCGGGCGACGATCGCGACCGCCAGGGGCACCGCCGCAATGATGATGGAGGCCTCCGAGGCAGTGGTAAGCGTGAGGCCGTAGGTCTCGAAGATGAAGTACAACACCGGCTCGAAGGTCGCCAGAAGGATGAAGCGCCCGTGGTCGCGGAGGGTCAGCTTCGGCATGCGGCCGCGGAGCAGCACGGCAAAGACGAGGGACGCCGCGGCGAAGCGGAGGAAGACCAAAACGAAGGGCGTGAAGTCCGCCAGAGCCGCCTTCGTTGCGACGAACGAGATACCCCAGGCGAGGACGGTGAACAGCAGGGCGAGGTAGGCTTTGGTGGTGGCCTTCATCTGGGTTGGATTTTCCACGCCTGGGCGGGGAGGGGCAAGCAGCCCCGGCGCCCGGGCGGGCGCCGACGGGTCCGGTGCCCCGGGTGGGCGCCTTTGCTGAAGGGCGGCGACATCGCTATACTCGGCCACTATGACCAGAGCAGAACGGATACAGGCACTTCGCAAGGCCCTGCAGGAGCGCATTGTCTTTCTCGACGGCGCAATGGGCACCATGATCCAGACCTACAGCCTGGAAGAAGAGGACTTCCGGGGAGAGCGCTTCGCGGCGTTCACCGCCGAAGACGGCAGTCCCGTGAGCCTGCGGGGAAACAACGACCTCCTGAACCTCAGCCGGCCGGATATTATCCGGGAGATCCACGACCAGTTCCTGGATGCCGGTGCGGATATTGTTGAGACCAACACCTTCAACTCCACCGCCATCTCCCAGGCGGACTACCACATGCAGTCGCTCGTCTACGAGCTCAACCGGGAGGGCGCGACGCTCGCCCGGGCCGCCGCGGATGCGGCGGCGGAGCGGGAGGCCGGCGGCAGGAGCGGGCCCCGCTGGGTGACCGGCGTCCTCGGTCCGACGAACAAGACCCTCTCCATTTCGCCGGACGTCAACGACCCGGGCTTCCGGGACGTCACCTTCCACGGCGTAGCCGGGGCCTACCGCGAGGCCCTGGAAGGCCTGATTGACGGGGGCGTCGACATCGTCATGATCGAGACCATCTTCGACCCCCTCAACGCCAAGGCCGCCATCTATGCGGTCAAGCAGTACGAGGAGGAGACGGGGACGGAGGTGCCCATCCAGATCTCCGGGACCATTACCGACCAGAGCGGCCGCACCCTTACCGGCCAGACCGCCACCGCCTTCTGGTACTCCGTGGCGCATGCGGAGCCCATCAGTGCCGGGCTCAACTGCTCCCTCGGGGCGGACCAGCTCCGCGCCTACGTGGAGGAGATCTCAAAGGTCGCCACCGTGCCGGTGCAGACGCACCCGAACGCGGGGCTCCCCAACGAGTTCGGTGAGTACGACCACAGCCCGGAGTTCATGGCGAAGGTCCTCGGCGGCATGGCCCGGGAGGGCATGTTGAACGTCGTCGGCGGCTGCTGCGGCTCCACGCCGGAACACCTCCGGCAGATCGTGGAGGCCTGCCGGGAGCTCCCGCCCCGGGAGGTGCCCGCGCCCCGCGCCGGCGTGAGCTTCTACAGCGGCCTCGAACCGGTGACCCTCGAGCCGGAGAGCCTCTTCGTCAACGTCGGGGAGCGGACCAACGTCGCAGGCTCCCGGAAGTTCAACCGCCTCATCCAGAACAAGCAGTATGAAGACGCCCTGGAGGTCGCCCGGGACCAGGTGGAGAACGGCGCGCAGATCATTGACATCAACATGGACGATGCCATGCTCGACTCCGCCCATGAGATGGAGGTCTTCCTCAACCTCGTGGCCACCGAGCCGGACATTAGCCGCGTGCCCGTCATGATCGACTCCTCCAAGTGGGAGGTGATCGAGCGGGGGCTGCGCTGCGTCCAGGGCAAGTCGATCGTCAACTCCATCAGCATGAAGGAGGGGGTCGAGCCCTTCCTGGCGCAGGCCCGGGAGATCCGCAAGTACGGCGCGGCCACCGTCGTCATGGCCTTCGACGAAGAGGGCCAGGCGGACAGCAAGGAGCGCAAGGTCGCCATCTGCGCGCGCGCCTACAAACTCCTCACCGAAGAGGTGGGCTTCCATCCCGAGGACATCATCTTCGATCCCAACATCTTCGCCGTCGGCACGGGAATCGAGGAGCACGCCAACTACGGGGTCGACTATATCGAGGCGACCCGGGAGATCAAGGCAAAGCTTCCCGGCGCCCGCATCTCCGGCGGGGTGAGCAACGTCTCCTTCTCCTTCCGGGGAAACAACACCGTCCGGGAGGCCATGCACGCCGCCTTCCTCTACCACGCCATCCGCGCCGGCATGGACATGGGAATCGTCAATCCCGGGCAGCTCGCGGTCTACGACGAGATCCCCGGCGAGCTCCTCGCGCACGTGGAGGACGTCCTGTTGAACCGTCGGGAGGACGCCACCGAGCGCCTCCTCGACTTCGCCGAAACGGTGGAGCAGACCGGCGCAGGCAAGACCCAGGACCTCTCCTGGCGGGAGAACAGTGTCGAGGGTCGGATCAGCCACGCCCTGGTCAAGGGAATCACGAGCTATATAGAGGACGATGTCGAAGAGGTGCGCACCCAGCGTCCCGCCGCTCTCGATGTGATCGAAGGCCCCCTCATGGACGGCATGAACGTGGTGGGCGAGCTCTTCGGCAGCGGGAAAATGTTCCTCCCCCAGGTCGTCAAGAGCGCCCGGGTCATGAAGCAGGCGGTCGCCTACCTGGAGCCCTTCATTGAAGCCGAGAAGACCGGCGACGACTCGGGCCGCGGGAAGGGGCGGGTCCTCATGGCCACCGTGAAGGGAGATGTCCACGATATCGGCAAGAACATTGTCGGGGTGGTCCTGCAGTGCAACAACTTCGACGTGATCGACCTCGGGGTCATGGTGCCGACCCCGGACATCCTCCAGGCCGCGCGCGACCACGATGTCGACGTAATCGGCCTCTCCGGGCTCATTACGCCGAGCCTGGACGAGATGGTCCAGGTGGCAAAGGAGATGGAGCGCCAGGGCTTCACCCTGCCGCTTCTCATTGGCGGGGCGACGACCAGCCAGGTCCACACCTCCGTGAAGATCGCCCCGCAGTACTCCGGGCCGGTGGTGCACGTGAAGGACGCCTCCCTGGCCTCCGGTGTCGTCTCCAGGCTCCTGAGCGCGGAGGCGTCGGCGCCGTATGTACAGGAGATCGAGGCTCTGCACGAGAAGACCCGGGAGAAGCGGAAGGCCCAGAGCGCGGATACCGAGTACCTGCCAATCGGGGCGGTCAGACAGAAGCGCTTCAGTCCTGACTGGAGCGCCTACGAGCCGAAGGAGCCCGTCTTCACCGGCACGAAGGCCTTCGTGGATTATCCCCTCGAGGAGATCGCCGCGTACATTGACTGGGGCTTCTTCTTCTACTCCTGGGAGATGAAGGGCCGCTTCCCGGAGATCCTGGACGATCCGAAACTCGGCGAGGAGGCGCGCAAGCTCTACGCGGACGCGCAGGATCTGCTGAAGCGCATTATCGAGGAGAAACGCCTCAAGGCCCACGGCGTGCTGGGCTTCTGGCCGGCCAACGCCACTGACGACGACAACATTGAGCTCTACGCGGATGAGGGGCGGGCGGAGCTCGCCGGGGTCATTCACACCCTCCGGCAACAGAAGATGAAGAAAGAGACGCCGTACTACCTCTCCCTCTCGGACTACGTCGCTCCCAAGTCCACGGGGGTCCGGGACTACATGGGCGCCTTCGCGGTCACCGCGGGAGACGGGCTGGAAGAGCTCGTTGCGGAGTTCAATGCCGAGGGTGACGACTTTCGGGCCATTCTCGTGAAGGTCCTCGCCGATCGCCTGGCGGAGGCCTTTGCCGAGCGCCTGCACGAACGGGTGCGCAAGGAATTCTGGGGCTACGCTCCGGAGGAGGACCTGGATATCGAGGGGCTCCTGCATATTGACTACCAGGGGATTCGCCCGGCGCCGGGCTATCCCCCCTGTCCGGACCACAAGGACAAGGGGATCATCTGGGAGCTTCTCGAGCCCGAGCCCTACGGCATGACCCTCACCGAGAGCTACATGATGGTGCCCCCGGCAAGCGTGAGCGCCTACTGCTTCATGCACCCGGAGAGCAAGTACTTCTCCGTGGGCCGGGTCTCCCGGGATCAGGTGGAGGACTACGCCGCCCGCAAGGGAGTCCCCGTCGCGGAGGCGGAGCGCTGGCTCCAGTCGGTCCTGGCCTACGAGCCGACGTAGCAGAGGGGCCGGCGGGAGCCGCCGTTCCCCGCCGTTCGACGAATACTCACAGATTCGTAACGAAGGCTCTGGTACGCTACCATCTGCGTCAGAAATCTCCTACAATTGAGGCACACAGCAACGCGACAGGTCGAACACTTCGACGGGTCATGCGACACGACGGAACCCCAGAGGAGCGCCATGAAGATCCTGGTGATTGATGACTCCGGAGTCATGCGGCGTATTCACCGGAATACGCTTCAAGAGCACAAGATCGAGGAGGGCGACATCATTGAAGCCTCGGACGGACAAGAGGCTCTCGAGATCGCCGAACAGGAAGACATAACGCTCTTTCTCGTTGATTGGAACATGCCGAAGGTAGACGGACTGAAACTGGTTCAGAAGCTGCGGGGCATGGAGAAGTACAAGGAAGCACCCATCGTCATGATCACGTCGGAGGCCGCGAAGTACAACGTGGTCGAGGCTATCCAGGCCGGGGTGACGAACTACATTGTGAAACCGATTCGTGGCGACACATTGTGGAACAAGCTCAGCAAGTACATCGACTAACGCCCACGTTCGAGGGGATTTGAGGATGCAGGCAAAGTACGTCAACCCGTTCATCCAGGCAACGGTCAAGCTATTCCGGGAGTTCATAGGAATTGGTGTCGAGCCGGGGAAGCCCCATGTTCGGCAGGATCCACAGGCCCTCGAAGAGGTCTCCGGCATCATTGGGCTCGCCGGGGAAACTGTCGGCGCCGTGGTCCTCAGTCTCTCCCGTGAGATGGCGATCGGTGTCATTGGTCAGATGGAGGGCAAGCCCTACCAGGCATTGACGAACGATGTCATTGACGGTGTCGGCGAACTGGTCAATGTCATTGCCGGTAATGCAAAGAAGGATCTGACGGATTTTCGGATAGACATCTCTCTCCCCGGCGTGGTTACCGGAAAGAGCTATCAGATCCACTGGCCCGAGGGTATTCCCGTTATTGCGGTGCCCTTCACGTCCGACCTGGGCGCGTTCTCAGTGAACGTCTCCCTGCGAGACATGCAGTAGGGTTCGGGGCATGTTACGAGGTATTCGCGCCAAGGTGGTCGCCGCGATCGTTGCCGTGCTGGTCGTGGCGATTGCGGTGTCCGTGGTCATTACCGTCCGGGGCCAGCGGGACAATCTGCTTGATTCGAAGCGTACGGAGCTGGTCGCAACCAGCTCGATCGTCAACACCTCGGTCCGGAACATCATGCTTCCCGGCGAGGCGCCCATTGCGGTGCGATTGCTGGAAGAGATGGGAGAGACTCCGGGCTTTGAGCGCCTGGAGATCTACCGACCGAATGGTCAGATCGCCTTCAGTGACTTCGAAACCCTGAACCGGGTCAATGACCGGCTGGGCGGGGCGGCGTTCTCGGAGACTCCCCGACTGGATTCGAGGACGCTGCAGAACGCAACATTTGACGAGGTGGTTGCCACCAATACGCCCCGGCAGGTTGAAAACCTCGCCGATCAGCGACTGCAGTACTACTTTCCGATTCTGAACTACGAAGAGTGCCGGAGCTGCCACGGCACATCCGATTTCGTCCAGGGAGTCGCCGTATTCGAGCTCTCCCTGGCGGATGTGTTCGGGCGCATCAATTCCGCACGAAACAATCTGATTGCGTTCTACGTATTCATCGGCATTGTGATTTCAGGGCTTCTCATCCAGCTCATGCAGCGCATTGTGGTCCGTCCTCTGCGTCAGATCGGGCACGTGGCGCATCTGGTGGGCGAGGGGAACCTCGATGTCCGTGCCGAGAGCACCGGATCCCGGGAGTTCGAGCGCCTCTCCATCGAGATCAACGGGATGATCTCCGGTCTGGAGGAGAAGAATCGCCTAGAGGTTCAGAACCGCGTCATTGAGGCGCGGGACGAGGAGAACCGCAAGTACCTCGACAACATCGGCCAGGGCCTGTTGCTCGTGAATCGCGATCGTCGGATCAGTCAGCAGTACTCGCAGTACATCGAGACGCTCTTCGGAACCGATCAGGTTGCGGGACGGACGCTGTCGGAGTTCGTCTACCCCGGGGACGACGACCACACCGACGCGCGGCGCGAGCTCGATCAGTTCATCGACATGCTCTTCGACAGCGTCTCAACGGACATGGAGATGATCATGTCGATCAATCCGCTGGCGGAGGCGGAGCTCGAGGTCCCGGGCGACGACGGCCCTCGGCGCATAGTGGTAGACGCCGACTTTCAGCGAATCTCGGCAGACGACGGGTCGGTCGAGAGTGTCATGGTGATCTTCGACGACAGAACCGACGTGGTTCGCGCCCAGGAAGAGCTCGAGTCTGAACGTCGTCGCTACAAGACCGACATTGAGCACATTGCGACCCTGCTTCGCGCCGGACCCGAGACGTACGCGGATTTCGAACGGGATACCGCCGCAACAGTAGAGGCGGTAGAACAGGTTCTCGAACAGACGGATGAAGCACCCGCACCTCAGACGCGCGAAGCACTGATGCGGGACCTTCACTCGCTCAAGGGAACGGCAAGGTACCTCGAGTTCGGCCGGATCGCCGAGCTTGCTCACGGCACTGAGGAGATTCTGAGCGAGGTTGCCGGGGAAGGCCGGCAATGGGATTCCGGGACCCTCCGAGATATGACGGACAACGTCTCAGCAATCCGGGACGAGTTGGAGAATCTGCACCAGATCTACGAACGTTTCCGCAGTTTCGCGCGGACCGTTCCGCAGGGAGAGGCGGGAAGCGCCGCCCTGGAGGACTTCGCTGAACACCTGGAGGGCATGGCCAGGGACATTGCCGCCGACCTCGACAAGGACGTCGACGTCAGAGTCGAGAATCGCGTGAGGGAGTTGCCGCAGCTCTCCCGGCTGCGCAATCCGATCATCCATCTGGTTCGAAACGCGATAGATCACGGCATTGAAGACCAGTTCGAGCGCCTCTCCAATGGGAAGAACGGCACCGCCCGGTTGCGTGTGCGTTTTGAACAAAGCGATGGCTCCTATCGCGTTATCGTGATTGACGACGGTCGCGGTATCGATTTCGAGGCGGTTCGCCGCCGCGCCGTGGATCGCGGGCTGATCAATGCGGACGCGGAGTACAGCGAAGCGGAGATCCTGCGCATGCTCTTCAAGCCGAGCTTCACGACGCGGGACGCCGCTACCGAGATCTCCGGTCGCGGTGTGGGCCTCGATGTCGTTCATGAAGAAATCCGGGCTCTTGGAGGGCGCATATCGGTGGGGACGAAGTTGAACCGCGGAACTCGATTCACCATCACGATTCCCCGGGAACGGCTGGAGGGCGAGGCAGACAATGATGCTGGACAGAACGAAGAATAGGCGCCTCTCGTGGGTGGCGGCCGTGATCATTGGCAGCATTGCCGCAGTGGCTGCGCTCGGTATCCTTGGCGGATGCGCCGAGGAAGAGGTGGCGAGGGATCTCCCGCCCCTGAATGCCGAGGAGGTTTCCGGGAATGTGCTGTGGGAGCGGATCACCGCGGAGACCGATTACACCAACTATCCCTTCTGGCCCGATCATGAAGGAATGATGCTGGGACAGGCGCCTCACGGCGCATTCCACCGCATCTTCATCACCCGCGGTCTCAGGGAAGCGCTCCCGATTGACGACAGCACCGTCCCCGACGGGAGCATCATCGTCAAAGAAAACTACTCCTCCGAGGAGACCCTTACGGCGCTGACTGTCATGGCCAAGGTTCCGGGCTTTGCGCCGGACGCCGGAGACTGGTTCTGGGCACGCTACACTCCGGACGGGGCCGTTCAGGCGGAGGGCGTGATTGGAAGCTGCGTGTCCTGTCACGTCGGCATGCAGGACAACGACTACGTGATTGTGTATCCCCTCGACAGGGCACCGGGCGAGTGATTATTGGGTGACTCTCGCTTTCCGGACGGGGGTAGGGGCAACGACCGCACCGACCGTCCCGCCGCCGACCGCTCCGCGACCACCGACGGCTCCGACGCTGCCCGCCATCCCGCCGCCTCCGACCGCCCCGCCGAACGGTCCGGTGTGAACGCGGTCTGGCGGGAGACTCTGACGCTTCTCGGCTCGACCCGACTGTTCATCCTTCTGGCACTATTCACAATAGCCTTTGCCGCCGCAACGACGCTGGTGCCGACCGCGATCCCCACGACTCTCGCAACGCCGGTCTTTCTGGTCTGTGGAACGCTCCTTGAGCTCAACCTCCTGGCCTGCACAATCCCCCGATTCATGCGCCGACTCCGGCTTGATCTCCGCAGACGCCGTGAACCCGGATCCGGGAGCACAGCCCCCGGGAGCAGGCCCCCCGGAACTCCCTCGACCCCGAGACGCCTGGGACCGCTCCTCGGGTACGCCGCCGACGTAATCCACCTGGGCCTTGCGGTCCTCATTGCCGCCGGCATGGCGAGCTTCGCCTTGAATCAGGAGGCGGAGTTCAGCGTGCAAGTCGGTGAGGCGCGAAGCTTCCGTGGTCTCGAGTTCACCGTTGCAGCCGCGGAGGAAGAAATGACCGACGACGGAGTGGTGACCGGGTGGCGCGTACGCCTGGAAGCCGCAGGGAGCTCGCACTCTGTGGCGTTGAACCGCCCCGCCCGAATAGAGGGGTCGCGATTCTATTTGCAGGACTTCGCAGAGCGGGGTTATGTGCTGTTGTCCGACGGCGAGGCACGACAGTATGTACTGCGACGCGGGGAGGGCTTCGAAGGAACCGACGGCCGCGCGTACTACCTGACGGGAATCACCGATAGCGGCGCGGCCACCTTTGCGGTGGCCCCCTCCGTTCAATCTGATCCGACTGAGTCCTCTCAGCGTATGGTGGTTGACCCGGGCGGCGGCGTCGCATCGTTCACCTACATTGGTGCGGAGCGGCAGGTTGTCGTGGGGCTCAGAGCGGCACACACCCCTGCGCGCGTGCCGATACTCGTCGGTCTGATGCTCATGGGCATTGGTATGGCAATGTACCTCTTGCGTATCTGGAGGCGGCATGGCTGAAGCGGCGCTGGTACTCTCCCTGATAAGCTTCCTTTCGTTCTCCCTTTCCCGAAACCGGGTCCGGCTCTTCCGGCTCGGGCGCATGGCGATTGCTGCGGCATCCATTGCACTCCTGGCTCTGGTAATCTATCGATCGATTCGAGTCTCCTTCCCGGCACTTACGGGAACCTACGAGGGGCTGGTCGTCCTGGCCTGGGCCCTGGCGGCCTTTCTGGTCCTCGCGGAACGTCGCGTGCTGAAATCGAATCACCTGGTAATGGCCGCCGGTGCGTTCGCCGTCTTTCTCTACCTTGCCATTCTCTCGTCGCCGCTTGTGTCTTCCGAACTGAGTCCTCCGGTGCCCATCCTCAGGTCCTTCTGGCTCGTGTTGCACGTCGCGTTCAGTTTCATTGGCATTGCCCTGTTCACCGCAGGGACCGCCGCTGCAGTGGTGGGCTTCTTCCAGCAGGACTCCGCAAAGGCGGATGCGGCCAGGGACACATCGGTTGCCCTGGGCTTCGTGTTCTATGCCACCGGCGGCCTGGTCTTCGGCGCCATCTGGGCTGAAGCGGCGTGGGGTCGTTTCTGGGGGTGGGACCCGAAGGAGACGTGGGCGTTGATCACCACGCTTGTCTACACTGCGTACCTTCACCTGCGGTACATCGGCAAGATCAAACCAGCGCTGGCGCGTTTCCTGGTCATTGTGGCATGGCTCACGGCGCTGTTCACCTTCTGGGGTGTGAATGCCCTCCTGCCGGGCCTGCACTCGTACGCATGAAGAGCGTCTGCTGATCTACTTCTTACTGCCGATGCCGACGGCCGTGCTTGAGCCTGCCCCCGCCTTCTTCCCTCAACACCCTTGATAACATAGACTGTCCCTATGGCCCGCAGCACTCGTCCCTCCAGCGCCGGCTTCCGGGCGGGGCGGTTGCATCTTTCCGGGGAGTTGTGGCGTTCCCGGTACGACGTTGAGCGCGGCATCATTACCGTGAACAGTGCCCACCCGGACTTCGTCTACGCCGCCCGGAACAACGCCTCAAAGCTTCGCTATGTGGCGAACCTCTTTGCCAAGGAGATTGTCCTCTCCAACTTCCCCGGTGCTCCCCGGGAGCAACTCCTCGAGCGAATGGTCGAGCTGAATCTCTACATGGAGGGGAATCTGAAGTGACGTAGATATCCGAGTATATACTCCGGGACTGAGGATAACCTTGTGAAGCTACACCGCCACTCATACGACCCTACCCGCAACGAAGAGCTCTTCAACACCATCAGCCACGGAGTCGGCGTGCTCCTGGGGCTGGGTGCCGTTGTGCTCCTTGCGCACAAAGCGTTACGCCCGGGTATCAACGGCGCGGAGGGAGTTGCGCTCCTCATCTTCGGCATCTCCCTCACCGTGCTCTACCTCGCTTCGACCCTCTATCATGCAGCTCCGGTGGGGCCGGCGAAGCGGGTGCTGCGTCGCTTCGACCACTCCGCCATCTTTCTTCTCATTGCCGGCACCTACACACCCTTCGCTATCATGGCCATGTCGAGAACGCCGGCGATCATCATCCTTTCCGTCGAGTGGGGACTTGCCTTCACCGGAATCATCCTGGCGGTCTTCTTCAAGCGCCACGGTAAGTCCTGGCAGCAAGTCGCATTCGTCATCCTCTATTTGATCATGGGTTGGCTCATCCTGCCGGCAATCGGAGACGTCTCACGGATTCTCAGCAGCCAGGCTCTGGGATGGACCATTGCCGGGGGCGTTGCCTACACCGCCGGTGTGCTCTTCTTCTCCCTGAAGCGCGTCCCCTACGCCCACGGCATCTGGCACATCTTCGTCCTCGGCGGCAGCATCTCCCACTTCGTCGCGGTGTATGTGTATCTGTAGTCACGGCGATGCTCGCTGACGGCGCGCGGGCCGGACCCGGCGCGCGGCGGCGCCCGCCCGCCGCCGGCGGAGGTTCCACCGACGGCCAGTTACCCCGCGCCGCGGTGGCGGCGCACTCCAGCGCCCGCGCGCCCCTCGCAGGATGGTTCCCGGCGCCTGCGCGCCTCTCACCGCACGGCGCCCACCTCTTGACGTCAGGTTACCAAACGGTAACAATCGCTTCATGGCAGAGATGAGCGGACGGAAGCAGCGGGACCGGGAGCAGACGAAGGAGCGCCTTGTCGAGGCGGTGGTGGACATCATCCGTGAGCGCGGTTTCGAAGAGATCGGTGTGAACGCCGTGGCCGAGCGCGCCGGCGTCAGCAAGGTGCTGATCTACCGCTACTTCGGAGACCTCGACGGACTCTTCCAGGCGGTCGCGGAGCGGCTGGATCCCCTGCAGTCGAAGGCCGCGGACCGGCTCTTTGAGCAACTCGGAGTGCCGGGAGAGGGCACAGCACCGGGAGAGGGCGCCGGCGGGGAGGGCGCGGAGGCGCCGGGGCCGGGAGACAGCGCGGCGCCGGGCGAGAGCGTCGCCGGGACCGGGGCGGATGCCAGGCCGGGGAAGTACGCCCCCGGGCGCAACCCAGGCGCCGCCGGCGGGGGCGGGCCGGGCGCCGCCGGCGGCCACCCCGCAACCGGCACGGGGGGCCGCGCAGCCTCCACTGAAGGCCCCGCAACCGGCACGGACACCCGCCGCGCCGTCCGGGAAAGCATCCGCCGAACCATTCTGGATCTGCACATGTCACTCAAGAACGACGACCTGACCAAGCACCTTCTGGTCTGGGAGCTCTCCAACCGGAACTCGATCACCGAGGCCATGTCCGTGGCGCGGGAGCGCACCGGCCTGGAGCTCACGGAGCGCTATCGCCGCTGGCTGTCGGAGCGCGGCGACCCCGGCGACCTGGATCTCAACGCCCTCTTCGCCCTCATCACCGCCGGCGTCTTCTACCTCACCCTCCGAAGCGACGCCGTGAGCGACTTCAACGGCCTCGACATCGGCAGTGACGCGGGGTGGGAACGGATCGCCTCTCTCGTCGCCGACCTGGTCGACGCCCGAATCCACTAAGCACATCCCGAAAGCCCCTTGACACAAATGTTACTCAGCGGTAACTTAATGCCATAAAGTAACCGAACGGTAACAAACTGCGGATCAAGGAGTCAGAAATGAGATCGATGCTTACGGCCCCCCGCCTCGTCATGGTGACAACACTCTGCCTTGTCGGCGCCTCGCTGCTGTGGGCGAGCGGCTCCGGGGAACAAACCCTCCAGACAACGCCGCACCGGCCGGAGCACGTGGACTCCGACACGCCGTCGGACACTGCCGCGGATGCCCCTGCGGATACGACACCTTCGGCGGCCGGCGTGCCCGCGGTGATCGAGGTTATCGAAGGGGAGCACTTCATGCACCGGCTGAAGGTCATGCCCCTCATTCGGGTGAAGAACCATCCGCAGATGGCAGTGTGGTGCGAGACCGAGGAGGGCGAGTTCATCTCCACGCTCTTCATTACGGAGCGGATCGGCACGGAGAGCTGGCACGGCGCCCCGGGCGATCCGACCCCGGCCGAGGAGATTCGTCGGAAGGAGTCGCTGCCGGTCTGGGCGCACCGCCACGGCACCGTCTATGGGGACGGGCTGCGCCTGCCCACCGAGGACGAGCCCATGCCGGACGGCGTGACCGCCGCGACGCCCACCTCAAGCTTCACCGTTCGCACCGAGTTGCCGGCCGGGCACGAGCGCCTCCGGATCTACCTGGAAGTCAACAACTCCACCGACTTCAACGACCACTACACCGAGGACGCGCCGGAGGGGAGCCCCACCTACTCGGGCGGACCCTGGGGAAGCGGCCAGCCCGCCCTCATCTACGGCGGCGTAGTCGATCTGACGGCGACCGGCGCCACGGCGGAGCGCGTCGACCTCGAGCTTCTCGGCCACGCGAGCCCGGATGGCTCGACCGGCCGGATCTACGAAGATTTTCATGGTGTCACGACGGCGCTGGACATTGTCGAGGGTGCCTCAATCAGACTTGAGGAACCATGATTACGATCCTCAATGCCGCGGCGCCCCGGTGAGCATCCGCTGCCGTGGCGTGCCGATAGTCGGCTACATGCGCAGGTGGCGGTCCCTGCCGACTTCGGTTCCTTCCGGAGCCTGCAGCACGACCAGTAGCCTGGCCGGCTCCGTCCCCGGATTGTGGAAGGAGTGCGGCTGAGTTGCGTGGAAGAGGAGGCTGTCACCTGCTTCGAGAACGTAGTCCCGCCCGGCAACGTGATAGGTGACCCTGCCGTCCAGGCAGTAGACGAACTCCTGGCCGGGGTGCTCCATGTGGTCGTCCCGCATGCGGTCGCCGCTCATGTGCTCGCCCCCGGCGTCACCGGGGTTGATGGAGATGACGAAGGGCTCGAGTTGCTGCCCGGCGAGACCGCTCCCGGCGCTCTCAATGGTCACCTGGTCCGCCCGGACCAGCGAGCGTCCGTTCTTCCGAACGAACACCGTCGCGCGCTCGTCGGGATTGTCGAAGAAGTCGGTGATCCGGACGTTCAGGGCGTTCGCGAGCGTGTGGAGCGACGAGACCTTGGGGGAGGTTTCGCCGCGCTCGATCATGCTGATTGCATTTACGGACAGGCCGCACGCCTCGGCGAGGGCGCGGAGGGACAGACCCGCCCGCTCCCGGAGATACCGCATGCGGGGGCCAACGTTCGGGGCCGGATGTGTCATGGGCGTACCTGCTTCATCGTCATGTCGTCTTCACACTTTCACACTCACGTCGGTTCGGAGTATACCATAATAATTGTACAAGAAACAAATAAAGTGGTATACTCCTCGCGAAATGGGTTGTGTCTTTGGACCGGTACCGTCCCGTCGCCTCGGTCGCTCTCTGGGAATCGATCCGGTTCCCATGAAAACCTGCAACTGGAATTGTGTCTACTGCCAGCTCGGCAGAACAAGGCGCCTGACCGCAGAGCGAGGGGTCTATGTCGAGCCGGAGGCGATCCTGTCGGAGCTTCGCGGATTCCTGGTCCGGCGCAACGGCGACGACGGTGCCGGCAATCACGGTGCCGGCGACCGGGGCGATGGCGACCAGGGTGCCCGCCCCCACGGTGCCGGCGACATCGACTGGATCACCATCGTCGGATCCGGCGAGCCGACGTTGAACGCCGGGCTCGGCGAGCTCGTTGCCGGGGTGAAGGCGCTCACAAGGATACCCCTCGCAGTCATCACCAACGGCTCGCTCCTCTACGACCCGAGGGTCCGCGCCGAGCTTGCGGATGCGGACGCAGTCCTGCCGACGCTGGATGCCGGGACGCAGGAGCTCTACCGGCGCATCAATCGGCCTCACTCGCGCTTCACCCTGCGGCAGCACCTGGACGGCCTGGCGCAGTTCCGGAGCGAGTACCTCGGACGTCTCTGGCTCGAGGTGATGCTGGTTGCGGGAGTGAACGACGGCACGGAGGCCCTCGAGTCGACGGCGCGCAGTATCAGGACATTTGCCCCTGATGAGGTACACCTCAGCCTGCCGGAGCGTCCGCCCTGCGAGAGCTGGGTTCGCCCCGCCGACGAGGCGGGGCTCACCCGCGCCCAGGCGATCCTGGGAGACGTTGCCCGGGTGCTGCATCCTGCACTCGGTCGCTTCGAGCTCGGCGGCCAGGCGTCGCTACCGGAGGCGGTGGAGGGCGTTGTGACCAGACACCCCATGCGGGAGACCGAGCTCCTGCACACCATTTCGTCTGCGGCTCCGGATCAGGCCAGGATGCTGCTGGAGCGGTTGGAGCAGGCCGGGCGTGTCCACATCGTGGAGCGCTACGGAGTCAGATTTGTCTGTGGAGGTAGTGGTGAACGTACCAGCTGAAGCTTCGCTTGTCGGCCGGAAGATCGGCCTCTTCGGGAAGGGTGGATCCGGCAAGAGCACCGTGTCGGTGCTCCTGGCGCAGGCCCTCCAGGCCTCGGGATACCAGGTAACCCTCCTGGATGCGGACTCGACCAATGTCGGGCTGGCCCGGGCTCTCGGAATAGAGGAGACGCCCCGGGCGTTGATGGACTTTTTCGGCGGCGCCGTCTTCCAGGGCGGTGAGGTGAGCTGTCCGGTCGATGATCCGACGGTGCTTGAAGGGGCTCATCTGACCTGGGACGACCTGCCGCCCGATTTCCGTGCAGAGTCTCCGTCCGGCGTCCGCTACCTCGTGGCCGGCAAGATCGCAGATCACGGACCCGGCGCCGGCTGCGACGGACCGGTCGCCAAGATTGCCCGGGATATCTCCGTCGGGGGTGGGCCGCCCGCCGACGCGGCCAACGCCATGACGGGTGCACCGCCCGACGCCGCGACGGACGACGCCCCGGCGGTCCGGTGGCGGCCGCCGGTCATGATCATCGACTTCAAGGCGGGTTTCGAGGACTCCGCCCGGGGCGTGGTGACCGGCATCGACTGGGGTGTGGTCGTCGTCGATCCCACCACCGCCGGTGTTCAGATGGCTGTTGCCATGCACCACATGGTCGAGGAGATCCGGCGCGGGGTACCCCCGGCAACGCGCCACCTGGAGAGTCCCGGGGCTGTCGCGCTCATGAACTCCCTCTTTCGCAACGCGCGCATCCGCGGCCTCTCGGTGGTTCTCAATCGCGTAGACTCGACCGACACGGAAGGATATCTTCACCGAGCACTCGAGGAAGCCGGTGTAGATGTTGACGCGGTGTTACCGGCGGATCCGGCCATTGCCGGGGCGTGGCTCCGCGGTGAGCCAATAGACCCGTCAACGCCGGCGCCGACCGCAGGTGAGGGCGACACCGGTTCCAGCGCGAGAGCCCGCGGCGCGGAAGCCGTGCAAGCCGGCATCCACCGCCTCGTCGGCGCTCTGGAGCAAGCCGCTCACACCCTCGTCAAAGAAAGGACCTGACATGAAGATTGCAGCAGTGACCGACGACCAGCGCACCATCTGTCCCCACTTCGGTCGCGCAGCCTACTACCTGGTATTCACCGTTGAGGACGGCGAGATCGTGTCCCGGGAGGTTCGCCAGAAGGCGGGCCACCGGCAGTTCTCCGGCTCGGAGCACGATCATCACCACGATCACGGCCACTCCGACGGGCATGGCGACCACCACGGCGAAGACCATGAGCACGATCATCACCACGATCACGGCCACGCCGACGGCCGTGGCTTCGGCGATCACGCCGACTGGAAGCATGCGCAGATGGTCGAGTCGGTCAGGGACTGCCGGGTCGTGCTGGTCCGCGGAATGGGGCAGGGAGCCCGCCTCGCCCTGAGTGAGGCGGGCGTTACGCCCTGCGTCGCCACCAGGGAGGACGCCGAGGAGGCGGTGCGCGCCTACCTCTCCGAGGGGCGTGGCGACGAGCCGGGGTGCCCGTCCGCCTGATTTACGTCGCCGAGGGATCCGCCACCAGCACCACTCGATTGAACCACACCGAGCGTTCCGCCATAGCGGTCAGGATCTCCGGGCCGCGATCGAGGGGCTCGGTGTGGCTGATGATCGGCGCGATCCGGAGATCCCGGTCCATGTGGCGAAGCACCGTGTCCCATTCGCTGTGGCCGCGCGGGGTGAACCGGGAGTTCCAGGTGCCTAGAATCGTGATCTCCCGACGAAGGATGGAGGAGACCACCTTCTCCGGGACCTCCAGGTTCCCGGCAATGTTCCCCATGAGGACCACGCGCCCGAAGACGGCGGCGCAATTCAGCGCCTGCAGAAAGGTGGCCGGGAGGCCCACCGCCTCCAGAACCCAATCGGCACCCCGACCGCCGGTACGCTCTCTCACCGCCGCTTCGACATCGTCCCGGCGGGCGTCGATGGTCTCGAAGTCGAGCTCCCGGAGGATCTCCAGCTTGCGCGGGTCCACCTCGGATACCAGGACTCGCTCGACGCCCATAATGCGAAACCACTGAGCCGCAATGGTGCCGATGGGGCCGCCCCCGACGACGAGGGCCGTGCCGCCGGGCTTCGGGGCCAGTCGCTGTACTGCGTGGAGGGCTACCGCGGCGGGCTCGGTCAGCGCCGCGTGGAGGAACGGAACCTCATCCGGAACGCGCACCAGGTTCGCCTCCGGCACCCAGAGGTACTCCTGGAAGGCGCCGTCCCGGCGCGAACCGAAGTAGTCGTATCCCGAGCCGACGGCGTACTCCCCGATCTCCGTCATGGGATCCTCGGGACGGGGGATCAGTGGAAAGACGGCGACCCGGTCGCCCGGAGAGAACCCGTGGGGGGACTCACCTTCGCCCGTGTCGGGCGCGGTCTCCCCGCGCGTCGGGCCGTGCCCTCCTGCATCCTCCCGGGTCCGACCCTCCGCGCCGGCGCCGCTGCCGCCTTCGTCCTGAGCCTCGCCGGGGACCTCTGCGACGGTCCCGGCGAACTCATGGCCGAGTACCAGGGGATAGTGATACGCCTTGCCGTGAAAGGCGCGGGGAATGTCCGAGCCGCACACCCCGGCGGCGGCAACCCGGATCAGGACGGGGCTGGCCCAGGAGGGGTCGGGGCGGAGGGGGGCGCCGTCCGGGGAGGCGTCGCCGTGTCCGGGCGTCGCGGTGCGCGCCGCGTCCTGGTGCTCCGCCTCGGAATGACCGGCCGGCCCCGGCCGCTCCTCAACGCGCAGCTGTCCATTGTCCGTGAGAACTACCGCTTTCATGTCGGCCTCCTCCCTGGGGCCTTTGCGCACCCCATCCTGTGCCAGCATACCTCTGCTCTCTGTTAAGAAACAACCAACATCGATCATTGTACTGCGACTCTCGTTGTGGATGATCGAAAACGATTGTATAATCCCGGCCATGGGACAGATGAAGGCGGCATTCCTGGAGGGAATCGAGTCGATAGCGGTGCGGGAGACGGAGGTTCCGACGCCGGGAGCTCACGAGGCGCTCCTCAAGGTTGAAACCTGCACCGTCTGCGGATCCGACCTCAAGATCTTCACCCACGGCAACAAGCGGGTGAAGTATCCGACCATTGTCGGACATGAGGTGTCGGGCACCATTGTGGAGGTTGGAGGAGAGGTGCGGGAGCTCACGCCCGGGGTCCGGGTGGCGATCGGTGCGGACGTGCCGGGCGTGTGGAACACCAATGTGCCGGGGAAGGACGAGCACGTCGACTACGCCACCGGGCACGAGTTCCCCGGGGGCTTTGCCGAGTACATGCTCCTGAACGAGTGGATGCTCCGGTACGGCCCGGTGACCCGGATCCCCGACACCCTCAGCTTCGACGCCGCCGCTCTGGCGGAGCCGCTGGCCTGCGCAATCAAGGGCCTCGAGATGGCGCAGTTCAGTGCCGGCAAGAGTGTGTGCATAATCGGGCTCGGGCCCATCGGCATCATGCTCATGGAGGTGGTGAGTCACCTCGGCGCCTCCCGGGTCTTCGGGGCGCAACGCTCCCGGCCGCGGCTGGAGCGGGCGCGCACCTTCGTACCGGGGGCGCGGTACATCGCTACGGAGGAGGAGGACCTCCGGCAGGTGATTGCGGATGAGACGCTCGGGCGGGGCGTCGACATCGTCATTACCAGTGCCGGGTCGGTGAAGTCCCACGAGGACGCGATCCACATTGTCGCCCCCGGCGGCTACGTGAACCTCTTCGGCGGCCTCCGCGGGGAGCCGGAGCTCTGCATCGACTCCAATCTGATTCACTACAAGGAGTGTTACGTCATGGGCTCCCACGGTTCGCACCCCCGGCACCACAAGCTGGCGGTGCAGTTTCTCGATCAGGGGATTGTCCACGGGAACGACTACATCTCAAAGCGATTCGCCCTCGACGACATTGAGAAGGCCTACGCGTTCCACGCCTCCCGGCAGGGCCTCAAGGCGGCGGTGAAGCCGCAGGGGGTGTAGAGATGGCGACACCACGCCGGCCGGAGGTTGCCGCCTCCATGATGTGTGCGGATTTCCTCCACCTCGAGGAGGAGCTCGATCTCCTGGAGTCCGGAGGCGTCCACTACCTCCACATGGACATCATGGACGGCCACTACGTACCCAACCTTGCGCTCTCCGCGGACTTCTGCCGCCGCGTCGGCGCCGCCTCGACGTTGCCCCAGGACGTCCATCTCATGGTTGAGGACGTTGATAGATTTGTGCCGATGTTTACGGATCTGCAGCCGCACTACCTCTCCTTTCATCCGGAGACCTCCCGGCACCCGGTGCGTACCATCCAGGCAATCCGCGCCGCCGGCGTCACCCCCGGGATAGCCCTCGATCCCGCCGTCACCGTCGCGTCCGTGGAGCCCCTCCTGCGGGAGGTGGGCCTGGTCTGCGTCATGTCGGTCAGCCCCGGCTACTCCGGGCAGAAGCTCATCCCCTGGACCCTGGAGAAGCTCGCGGACCTCGTGGCGCGACGGGCCGCGCACAATCTCGACTTCAGGATCGAGATCGATGGGAACGCCTCCTGGGAGAACATCCCGAAGATGCTCGCCGCCGGTGCGGAGGTGATCGTCGGGGGAACCTCGTCCATCTTCGACTCCTCCATGCCGCGGGAGCGCGCCCTCGGTCGGATCCGACAACTCCTGGAGACGACCGGGCCCGGAAACGGCGAGCCTCCCAACGCGGGCGAGGCCCCCACCGCGGCGGAGTAGGCCATGATCGAGCGGGAACGGGAAGAGGTGATCTTGAGGATTCTCCGGACCGACCGCTTCGCGACCGTTGGAGACGTGGTCGGTGTGACCGGCGCGTCGGAGGCTACCGTGCGCCGCGACCTCGCCCGGCTGGAACAGAGCGGCCGACTGCGACGCGTTCGGGGCGGAGCGGAGTACGTCGCCGCGCCGGAGGGTGGCGCCTCTGAGAATGGCGCTCCAACGGTGGCCGCACAGCAACGCTCCCTCGAGGAGCGGGTCGGGCTGCAGACCGAGCTCAAGCGCCGCATTGCCCGGCACGCCGCGGCGCACTGCCGCGACGGGGACACCCTTCTCATTGACGGCGGCTCCACGACGTACTTCCTGGCGGAGTACCTTCTGGACTCTCGCGTCACGGTTGTCACCAACTCCTTCGCGATTGCAGACATCCTGCGCACCTCCCGGAGCGTCCGAGTGTTTCTCCCCGGCGGCTTGCTCGATCCGGGGTCGCTCCTGATCCAGGACCCCGCCGGACCCGACTTCTATCGGGACTACGCGGCAACGCGTGCCTTCATCGGTGTCGAGGGAATCGACGAGCGGGGAATCACCAACACGGACATGCAGGTGGTCCGGACACAGCGCAGCATGGTCGGCACCGCCCCCCAGGTCATCGTCCTGGCGGATGCGACGAAGTTCGCGACCGGCGGCCACCTGCGCTCCTGCGGTTTCGACGAAATCGATCTCATCATCACGAATGCGCAGCCGCCGGCGGAGATCGCCGCAGCCCTTCGCGCACACAACGTGGGCGTGGAGATAGCGCCGACGAGATAGCGCCGACAAGATAGAATCGGCCGCGGTTGGCGCAGGCCGGCATCAGACGGAGGTAACGGCATGCAGATCGAGCTCGGCATCAAGAGTGATCCCATAGAGTACCGCTTCTCCTGGGAGTGGCTCTTCGACCTCATGCGCCGGCATGATGTCCGCAATGTACAGTTCGGCTCCTTCACGGAGCTCTACTTCCTGCCGGACGAGTACTTCCTCGATCTCCGCCGCACCGCCGACTCCTACGGTGTGCGCATCAAGAGCGTCTTCACCTCCCATCGCGAGCTCGGCGGCGCCTTCACCGGCAACCCTCACCTGGAGCGCGCCGCGACGCGCAACTACGAGCGCCTCCTGGAGGTCGCCGCGGTCCTCGGCGCCGACTACTGCGGCTCCAACCCCGGCGCCGTCTATCGCGACCGTCTCGACACCAAGCCCGACGGCATCCGTCGCTGGCTCGCCATGGCGAAGGAGTTCATGCACCGCGCCCGCGATCTCGGCCTCAAGGCCATGACCCTGGAGCCCATGTCGTGCAGCGCCGAGCCTCCGACGACTCCTGAAGAGATCAGGTCGATGATTACGGAGCTCAATGACTACCACGTGACCAACGCCGAATCCACCGTGCCCTTCTACCTGTGCACGGACATGGCCCACGGCCACGCCGACCGCAACGGCAGGGTGCTCCACGGCAACCTGGAGCTCTTCGAGCTCGCCGTCCCCTGGACCTGCGAGTTCCACATCAAGAACACCGACGCCATCTTCAACTCCACCTTCGGGTTCGCAGATGTCGACGTCGCCCGGGGCATCATCGACCTGGAGGAGATCCGCAAGCTCATTCTCCGCAACCGGGAGCGCTGGCCCGTAGACGACCTGGTGGGCTACCTGGAGCTCAGCGGCCCCAAGCTCGGCCGCGACTACGCCGACTACCTCCTGGAGGAGCAACTGGAGAGCTCACTGCAGCGGATCAAGCGCGACCTCGCCGGCCTGATTGCAGACCCGTCGACCGTGTAGGGCTGCGCATCCGTGCCCGAGCCGCCGTGTAGGGCACCTGCGCGATCCACTATACTGGCCGTAGCCCCCACGCAGGAGAAGGCGTATGGCCAGCAAGAAATCGAAGACACGATGTATCGGCATTCTCACCAGCGGCGGCGACTGTCCCGGTCTGAACGCCGCCATTCGGGGAGTAGCCAAGGCCGCCATCAGCGTGTACGGCATGCAGGTGGTGGGTTTCCTGGACGGCTTTCGCGGCCTGGTGCAGAACCGCACCCGCATCCTGGAGGACCGCGACGTCAGCGGCATCCTCACCCAGGGCGGCACCATCCTCGGTACCGCCCGGGACAAGCCCCACAAGATGCCCATGGGCGGCAAGAAGATGGACATGACCCTCGCGGCGGTGGAGAACATCAAGAAGCACCACATCGATTGCCTGGTATGCCTGGGCGGCGGCGGCACTCAGAAGAACGCCTTCCACCTCCACAAGGAGGGCGGCATCAACGTGCTGACCCTGCCCAAGACAATCGACAACGACGTGGCAAAGACCGACATCACCTTCGGCTTCGATACCGCCATGAACATTGCCGCCGAGGCGATCGACCGCCTCCATACCACGGCAACCAGTCACCATCGCATCATTGTCTGTGAGATCATGGGCCATAACTCGGGGTGGCTCGCCCTCGGTGCCGGGATTGCCGGCGGCGCCGACGTGATCCTGATTCCGGAGATCCCGTACAACCTCAAGAGCGTCGCCGACCACCTGCAGCAGCGCCGGATGAGCGGCAAGCGCTTCTCGATCATTGCCGTCGCCGAGGGCGCCATCTCCCAGGAGGAGGCCAAGACGCAGGCGGAGGACAAGAAGTCCGGGAAGAAGAGCAACGGCAGTGAGCTCGTGGTTGAGCACGATGCCCAGGGCCAGCCCTACCGGCTCGTCCAGGAACCGAAGGCGAGTCAGATCGCCCGACAGCTCCAGCAGCTCACGGGGACGGAGGCGCGGGTCACCTCTCTGGGTCACGTACAGCGGGGCGGGAGCCCTTCACCCCGGGACCGTCTGGTCTGCTCGCTCCTCGGAGCGAAGGCCGCGGAGCTCCTTGCCGAAGGAACGTACAACGTCATGGTCGCGGTCAAAGGTGACGCCTGCGAGCCCGTGCCCCTGGAGAAGGTCGCCGGCAACAAGAAGACCGTTCCGGCGGACCACCCGTGGATCCACACGGCCCAGCTGGTCGGGACGTGCATGGGCACATGACCGGAGGCCCGGCGAAGGGCTGCGACCATGGCATGGTCGAGGGATCATTCGGAGACGCCGGTGACCTCTGAGAGGCGATGCAGGAAACGCTCAAGAAGAGCCATGCGCTCCTTTGCGGTGTTCCGCCATTCCTCGAGGTGTGACCTGCCGGCGGGTGTGAGAGCGTAGACCTTTCGTGCCGGCCCTCCGGCGCCCGAGCGCAGTGTCGAGGATAGCGCGCCATCCTGTTCCAGCCGGCGCAGTGTGCGGTAGACCACCCCGGGGTCCGGGACCATTTCTTCCGGCAGTTCATCCGAAAGCTGCCTCACCAACTCGTAACCGTGGTTATCCCGCTCGGCCAGGAGGAGGAGCAGCCACGCCTGCAGGAGTGCGTGAATCCTCGGCTCCGACCCCTGGGAGTAACCGCCCTGAGTCCGTTCTTGATCGTTTCGGGATCGATGTCCGGCCTCTCTGCGCATCACCCGAATCTACGTCACTATTGACACGAAGTCAATAATGGTCGTAAGCTTTGTTTCAGACTCCGGGAGCTCATGAACTGCCGGAGCCGACTTTGTGACAATCACGTTGATCAAGGAGTTATCTCATGGAAGAAGGCAAAGGCAAGAAGCCCTACGTTGTCGACATTGAAGAACTGACCACACAGAACAGTAATTTCCGGACCGCGGAATGGACCGGTGAGTTTCTGCAGATGACCACGATGTCCATTGCCGTCGGCGGCGAAGTCGGACTGGAGATCCACAAAGACACCGATCAGTTTCTGAGAATTGAAGCGGGCAAGGCCCGCGTCCTCATGGGTAAGGAGAAAGACAACTTCGATTTTGAAAGAGAAGCCGAAGATGATGACGCGATATTCATACCGTCGGGGTACTGGCACAACATTCTGAACATTGGTGACGAGCCCCTCAAGCTGTACTCGATTTACGCTCCTCCTCACCATCCCGTCGGCACCGTCCATGAGACGTATGAGATCGCCATGGCGGCAGAGGAAGAGGAAGACCATTAGAAGGATTTCGGGCGGGAGATGGTCTTCGGACGCGGAGCGGTGCTTCCTCGAAGCACCGCATTTTCCGGGCGTCACCTGTGATCTGACCGGTCCCCTGTCACTGCGTATTGCATGAGCAGCACATTTCCACGAGACCTCCAGTACGCCAAGTTCTCCGCCTACGGGTTTCTGAAGAATCTGCGCTTCTTCGAGCCCTTCATGATCCTGTTTCTCCTGGGGCAGGGGCTCTCCTACCTCCAGGTCGGGACGCTCTACGCGGTACGGGAGATAATGGTCAACGTAATGGAGATCCCCAGTGGTGCTGTTGCCGATGGCCTGGGACGGCGACGCACCATGGTCTCCTCCTTCCTGAGCTACCTTGTCTCATTTGCACTCTTCTGGTTCGGCTCGGGCATGCCGATGTTTCTCGTGGCCATTGTCTTTTTCTCCATCGGTGAGGCCTTTCGGACGGGAACCCATAAGGCAATGATCTTCGCCTACTTGCGGATCAACAACCTCCAGGAGCATGGCAACGACTACTACGGCCATACGCGCTCGTGGTCCCAGATCGGCTCGGCGATTTCAGCGATCATTGCCGCCGCGATCGTGTTTATATCTCGGAACTATCGCGCGGTGTTCCTCTTCTCCATGATCCCCTACGTTCTGGATCTCCTCCTCATGTTGAGCTATCCGAAGGAACTGGATGGTCCCACGGGAAGGATATCTCTGCACTCGATCCGGGAGAATTTCCGTAACGTCGCGCGGGGATTGGTGGAGACGGCACGACGTCCCGGGGCTGCCCGAGCGGTGCTGAGCGCCTCCTCCTTTGGAGGCTTCTACAAAGGTGGGAAGGACTACCTGCAGCCCATGATCTCAATTCTGGCGGTCTCCATCCCCGTGGCGCACAGTCTCTCGGCACAGAGACGGGAGGCGCTCCTCATTGGCGCCGCCTATACGCTGATCTACCTGCTCACATCCGTGGCGTCGCGGAAGTCCGCAGCTCTGGCCAAGCGCTTCCGCAATTCCGAGAGCGCCCTCAACTGGCTGCTCATCATTGGGCTCGGATTGGGGCTCCTCGCAGGGTTCACGAGGTGGCAGGGTCTCACAGTGGTGCCGGTAGTCGTTTTCTTGACCATTTTCGCACTCCAGAACCTCAGGCAACCGGTGGGCGTTGCCGTTGTTGCCGAGCGAATCCCTGAAGAGGTTCTGGCAACGGTACTCTCCGCGCAGTCCCAGCTGCAGAGTCTGTTCGCAGCTATCGTCGCGCTCTTCGTAGGCGCCACCGCCGACTACATGGGAGGGAACGTCGGACTCGGCCTCACGCTCTCGGCGGGCCTGGGCGTGATACTCTTCCCACTTCTCCGCCTTGCTCCCCGGCGTGGCCATGTTGCAGGGGGTAAGTGGTAACGTCGTGGTCACCACCGTATGGCAGATGCCGGCGCGAGGAGTAGTTGCGTCTTACACGTCTCGATGGTTGTGCTCTTCGAGGAAGCGGGCGACGCCGCCGGTGCGCGCCGGGTAGACCC
>CAZZIE010000020.1:0-41339 GCA_964654185.1 uncultured Spirochaetaceae bacterium
TGACGGGGCTTTAGACCGGCCGCGGAAGGCATCAACAATTCTGGCACCAGTTCGCGAACCTTGGGGGAACCCTCGACCTGCCGTCGCTGGAAGAGTCCCGCGGGCACCCCCGCCGCCCGCAAAAACCTCGTTGCCAACTCAGCAATATGTGACGACACTCTAGACAGAATGTCGGTGGATGCCGGAACCAGCGCTTCGGTTCGGATGCCCCGGGTGCTTCTTCCCTACGCGGGGCCGGATACCAGTGGTGCGTTCAACGACATCTTCGTCTATCTGCGGCCGGAGGCGAACGGGGTTGTAGCCGAAAGCGCCATCCTGAAGGTGATCGAGCGCTGCTCCGCCTACAAGAAGGACCTCTTTCTGGTCTACATGGCCAACGTTCCCGGTGACTTCATTGCCCACCACAAGCTCGTGGAGAAGCACTACGCGACGAAGCTGGTCTTCGCGGTGCGAGGCGGGGACGCCTTCACGCCGGAGATGCGGGTTGCCTTCGAGCGCTACTTTCGGGAGCGCTTTGATGCGGCAAAGCCCATCGGCGCCTTTCAGGCCATGCACGACCTCAACGTCCGGGCGGAGGAGCTCTTCTCAGCGTGGGTGCCGGAGAGCGAGCTTCTCATGGTCAACGGGCAGTCCATCAAGAAGGTGTGGGGCCGCTACATCGTCAACTACGACATTCCGGCTCTGCTTCACAAGAACAACGCACAGACCGACATTGCAGTCATGCTCTTTCGCACCCGTACCGGCTACGACTACTTCTCCGAGCTGATCCGGGAAATGAAGGAAGCGGTGGTCCGGGAGGGGATCATCGGGCCCGGCCAGCACTTCACCCGGGTCTTTCACTACTCCAAGAGCCCCTTCGAGCAGGCTCTCGATGCGCGGGGCCACCTCTTCGACGCCGACGGCGCCTTCCTGGGGCTGGAGGCATCTTCCTTCGCTCAGTACTGCATGGCCCGGGATTTGACCGCCGAGCAGCTCCACGGCTTGGTGGACAATCCTATCTGCACCTTCCTCACTGCCGATGGTCCGGTGGAGCAGCACCTCTCGACCTTCACTGAGCACGATGATTACGCCACCGCCTTCGACAAGGCGAAACGCATTGCCGCGCAGGCGTGGCTCGTGAAGTAGGGCCGCGTCGCCCCGATCCCCCGTGCACCGCCGCGCGCTCCCGCGCGTCGCCCCGATCCCCCGTGCACCGCCGCGCGCTTCTGCGCGTCGCCCCGATCCCTCGTGGGTCGCCGTGACGTTACGCGCGCCGGCCGCCGTCGCCCGCAGCGTCCGCCCGTCGCCCGCAGCGTTCGGCCGCCCGCCCCGGCGAGGCCCCGTTCCATCACTCCGCGACGATCTTCACATCGCTCATGAGGCAGACGCCCTCCAGGCGGATCCGCGGGCCGTCGTCGCTTCGTCGCGTGCGCCGCTTTCCGGTCCGCGTCTTGTCCTTCACATCCGCCAGGAGGGTGAGCATGCGGTTGTCCACGGAGGCGTCGGCCGGGAGGAGGACTTTCACATCGCCCATTATTGAGACGATGTTCACGGTCATCGGTTCCGGCCGGAGGTCAATGTCGCGAAGGTCGACGACCAGACTGCCGAGGAAGGTGATTGCGCTCGCTCCGCTGGAGCCTGTCGTGGGCGGGTAGTAGGTGCGGGAGCTGAGGATGGCGAAGACCGTGTCCTCACTCCCCGTCGCCGGCGCGGCCTCCCGGGGCTCGCGTTGTACAGGGGTGGCGGTGGGGACGTCGGCGAGCATTGCCCGGAGCTCACGGGCGGAGTCCGACATGTTCGCCGAGGAAACGCGCCGTTCGAAGTCCTCCGTCGTGAGGAGATCCTCGGCGTAGGCTTCCGTCAGTGCGTCGATGGTCTGTTCGCGAAGCTCGTCAATGTTGCTGTCGTCGAATACCGAACCCGCCACAATCGTACCTCCAGGGCGGCGACTGGGTCGCTCGCCGGTGTCGGCTCATCGGCGCCGTCGGCGCGGCGTCCTTCCCTGTCGGTGGTGAGGAATGAGCCTCTCAACCTTAGTCCCGGCTCCCGCCTCGGTCAACACAGCCGCGCCTAGGATGATCAGGTCGACTGCTCCCGGCGGAACTTTTCCAGCGCTTCCCGGGTGTCCCGGGCAAGGTCGTGCAAATCGGAGAGGAGTTGTCGCACCTCATCCAGGCGGCCGTTCCGGGCGAGTGCCTCGATTTGCCGGAGAAGGCGTTCGAGTCGTGTTGCCGCGACGTTGGCGGCGGCGCCGGCGACGGCGTGGGCCGCCCGGTAGACGGCTTCGCTCTCATCGCTCTCGACTGCGGCTTCCAGGCGGGCAAGCTTCCTGTCCAGGAGTCCGAGGAAGGTGGAAACCGCCACCTCCGCGAGGTTGGCGTCGCCCCCGAGTTGGGAGTCCAGGGAGCTCCGGTCGAAGATCGGGGTCTCCGGGTCCGGCCGGGCGGTATGGTTGTCCGAGGCGGTCGGCCCATCGGCGGCGGGCTCCACGTACTGCGTGACCACCTCCAGGAAACGGTTGATTTCCAGCGGCTTGGAGAGGTAGTCGTTCATGCCGGCGGAGATGCAGGTGGCGCGATCCTCGTCGGAGGAGTAGGCGGTGAGTGCGACGATCGGGACGTTGGGGTTCAGGACCCCGGACGCGCCGGCGCGGATCCGGCGGGAGGTTTCAACGCCGTCCATGCCGGGGAGGCGAATGTCCATAAGGACCAGGTTGTACGGGCGTTCCGCCAGAAGATCGAGAGCTTGCTCGCCGGACCCGGCGATGTCGGCGGTCAAGCCGCCCCGGGCCAGGATCTTCCTGGCGACGACCTGGTTGATGTGGTTGTCCTCCACCAGGAGGATGTTGGGTTCACTCATGCCGATTGTGACCGTCGGGCTGCGGATCGAGGTGACCCTCGGGTTGCGGGTCGGGATGGCCGTCGACCTTCCGGAGGTTGAAGACGGCTCCGTCGACGCGCCCCGCTTCGTCGAATATGGGGCTTCCGTTGATGCTCAGCATTCGCACGATGCCGTCCTTCGTTTCGATCCGGTGAAGGTAGTCTGTGATCGGTGTGCCGTCCCGGAGAATTCGACCGAAGGGCAACTCCTCAGCGGGAATCGGCCCGCCGTCGCGATCACTGATCCGGAACTCCGGTGCGTCGTATGTCATGTTCTCGAGGGCGCTGCGCTCCAAACCCAGAATCTCCTCACCCCGTTTGTTGGCAAAGACAATGCAACCGGACCGGTCGACCATGGTGATTGCCGTCGGGTTGGCTTCAAGGATACGCATGGTGAGGTCGTACTGGCGAGCGGCATCTCCCTGGGCGCTCTTTCGATCGGTGATGTCCACCAGGGTAAGGACCACACCGTCGGTGCAGCCGCTCTCCGATTGGTAGGGGTGAATCTTCACCAGATACCATCTCTCGAGCTTCGACTGCACTTCGATCTCCATGGGCTCACACCGGCTCAGGACGTGGCGAATGTCCTCAATAAGGCGATCGTAGTGCAGATTGTTGGAGATGTCGGAGAAGGGCCGACCGATATCGCTCTCAATGAGGTTGATCTGCTTTGTCACTGCGGGAGTGAACTTGCGAATGATCAGGTCGCCGTCCAGGAAGACCGTACCGATATCCGTGCTCGACAACAGGTTGTTCATGTCGTCGTTGAGCTCCGAGAGCTCCTCGATCTTCTTCTGATACTCGGCGTTGACGGTTATGAGTTCCTCGTTGACGGACTGCAACTCCTCGTTCGTGCTCTGAAGCTCCTCGTTTGAGGACAGGAGTTCCTCGTTGGTCGCCTGGAGCTCCTCATTGGAGGTTTCCAGCTCCTCAATGGTGGCCTGGAGGTTCTCCTTGGTGTACTGGAGCTCGCCTTCCAGGGTGTTCATGCGCGTCCGGACGCTCTCGTCCAGATTGAGATAGGTGACGGTTTTCTCCTCGTCACCGGCTTCTTCGGTCCTGAGAAGGATTGCGTACACGGCGTTTCCCCCGGCGTCGATGACCGGGGTCACGGTGATGGTCGCATCGAAGGTCTCCTTCTCCCGCTGCACCCTCAGCCCGGCGTAGGTGATCTCCTCGTTCCGGCTGATCGCCTCCTGAAGCGCCGTAGTGAGGGGAAGGCTGAGATCGGGTCGCACCATTCTGCTCACGGTGAAATCCATTCGCCCGGTCGGAACGTGGAAGAAGTCGCCGACGTCGCCGAAGACGTGGAGGACCTCCCAGGAGTCATTCACAATGACGCAGGGTGCCAGGGTCACCTCGACCAGACGCTCGAAGGTCGTGTCGAAGGACGTCCGCCGGCGCTGGATGGGCTCATCCCGCACTTCAGCAGAACCCCGGCCCGTGCGAAGTTGGAGGGCGTCCTCCGACAGGTGGAGCCGCCGGGGACGCTCTCCCTCCTTGTGCCGGAAGAGCTTCCACCTCACGTCAATGCTTTCGAAGTCCGTTGACAGGTCTCCCAGACTTTCACTCGTTCCCAGGAAGAGGAACCCGCCCTGGTTGAGGCTGAACTGGAAGTTTCCGAGGACCCGCTTCTGCAGGACCGGCTGGAGGTAGATCAACAGGTTGCGGCACGCCACGAGATCGACACGCCGAAAGGGCGGATCCTTGAAGACGTTGTGGTAGGCAAAGATCACCATCTCCCGGAGGGTCTGCGACACGTGGTAGGCGTCCCCCTTCCTGGTGAAGAACCTGCTCAACCGCCTGGAGGACATGTCCGCGACAATGCTCTCGGGGTACGCGCCTGTGGAAGCGAACTCGATAGCATCCTTGTCGATGTCCGTGGCGAAGACCTTGACCTCATTCGGGTAGCCCTGGAGCTCCGCGTACTCCGAGAAGAGGATAGCCAGGGTGTACGCCTCTTCACCGGTGGAGCAGCCGGGGACCCAGACGCGAATAGATTGCGAGGGGTCCTTGTGCTCGAAGATCTCCGGAATCACCTTGTCGGCGAGAGCTTCGAAGGCCTCGGGATCCCGGAAGAACTTGGTGACCCCAATGAGGATCTCCTTGAAGAGGGTGGTGACCTCCGGGGGATTGTCCTCCATGTAGTGCACGTACTGGGAGAGCTCGTCGATTCGGTTGATGCCCATCCGCCGCTCGACCCGGCGAATGATGGTGCTCTCCTTGTAGAAAGAGAGGTCGACGCCGGTGCGGCGCTTGATCAGCAGGAACGCCTTGGAGAGGTAGTCCGGCGCTCCACGCTCACCGGCGGCAATGTCCTCCCGGAGCGCGACGCTTCCCGCGGCGTAACTCACCAACTCCGCGGCAATCCGGTCCGGCGGCAGGATGAAGTCCACAATACCCGTTGCAATTGCGCTGTTCGGCATGCCGTTGAACTTCGCCGTGTCGGCATCCTGGACCATGACGACTCCGCCGGCTTCCTTGATGGCGCGGATGCCCCGGGTACCGTCGCTGCCGGTGCCGGAGAGGACGACGCCCAGGGCGCGTTCTCCCTGATCCTCCGCCAGGGCTTCGAAGAAGATGTCGATGGGGAGGTTCAGGCCGTCGCGCTGGTCCGAGAGAAAGAGCTTTCCCCCGTACACCGTCATGTTCTTCTTGCGCGGAATCAGATAGACCGATGCCGGCTCAATGGGCATGCCGTCTTCCGCCTCGCGGATCGGCATCTTCGTGTGCTTGCGAAGGAGGTCGCCCATGAGACTCTTGTAGTCCGGCGAGAGGTGCTGAATGACGACGAAGGCCAGGTTGCTCTGATCGGGAAGCGCGTCGAAGAACGCCTCGATCGCTTCGAGGCCGCCGGCGGAGGCGCCGATTCCGACAATGTGAAAGCGCTGTTCAGGGGTTCGTGTTGTCATGTTGGTGCGCCCATAGCGGTTGTGAGTATCCACCCTAGGAGCCTGCGGGCGTTCGGCCCAGATGCATCGCGACGGTCTCGAGTACGCTGTTGCGGCTGTAGGGCTTGCCCAGGTAGTCGGTCATACCCGCCTCCACGAAGCTTTCCCGGTCCCCCTTCATGGCGTGAGCGGTAACCGCAATGATGGGGATGTTCCGGTTCGCCCCGTGGACCTGACCATCCCGAATTCGTCTGGTCGCGGTGACCCCGTCGACGCCGGGCATTGAGATGTCCATGAGCACCAGGTCGAAGTGCGCCCGGGACAGTTGCTCCAGTGCCGCATTTCCGTCGGCGACGGTGACCACGGAGTATCCGGCCTTCTCCAGGATGGTGCGGACCACCATGACGTTGATGGCGTTGTCCTCCGCGACCAGGATCCGCCGGGCCGTCGCATCCGCGCTCGCATTCGCATTCGCATTCGCGTTCGCGTCCGGTGCCGGTCCGGGTTCCGCCTCCGCGACGCCGGTCGGCACCGCCACGGTGCCGCCGGCGCGTCCCTCATCTGCGCGGACGTCGCCGTCCGGGCGTCCGGCACGCTGTTGCACCTCGCTGGTGAACTCCACTTCCGGCAATGGCAGACGCAGCGTGAAGGTGCTGCCGGAGCCCTCCGTGCTGGTGAAGGTGATCTCGCCTCCCATGGCTTCGGCAAGGCGCCGCGAGATCGTGAGGCCGAGCCCGGCTCCCTCGTAGCCGCGGGCGTAGGTGCTCTCCGCCTGGGTGAAGCTCTCGAAAATGTGCTTCTGCTGGTCCGCGGAGATGCCGATCCCCGTGTCGGCGACAACGAACTCGACCAGGTTCTGCGGCGAGGGGCCGTGAGCATCGATCTCAGTAAGGCTCTCGGAGGGTCGAGCCGTGATGGAGACGGTGCCGGAGTCCGTGAACTTGATTGCGTTGGCGACAAGGTTGACCAGGACCTGACGCACGCGATTCTCATCTCCTTCGACCAGGTCGGGGAGGGCGTCCTCGTGGACGGTCAGAGTGATGCCCTTTTTTTCCGCCATGGGGCGGAAGAGGTCGTCCACCGAGCGGAGCATCTGCCGCATGAAGAACGGGGCGTGCTCGATTGTGAGCTTGTTCGCCTCTATTCGGGAGAAGTCGAGAATGTCGTTGATGATGGCCAGGAGGGAGCGCGCCGAAAGGTGTACCGCCTCGACGTAGCGGCGCTGCTCATCCGACAGCTCCGTCGAGAGCGCGAGCTCACTCATGGAGAGGATGCCGCTCATGGGGGTTCGGATCTCGTGGCTCATATTGGCCAGAAAGCTGCTCTTCGCCTGGCTGGCCGCGACGGCTCGCTCCTTTGCTTCCTTCAGCTCCTCTTCGGCACGTTTTCTGTCTGTTATGTCGATGACTGCCGTCAGGCAGTAGGTGTCCTTCGAGACGGTGCTGTGGGGCCGACTCACGAAGCGCGCCCAGACCCCCTCGCCGGTGCGGGTCCGCACGGGGAGCTCGGCGGTGACCTCCTCTTTCGCTTCGAAGACGCGGTGGAGGTGGCGAAAGAAGCTCTCGTGCGCCTCCGGTGCAAGGTACACGACGAAGGGCTTCTCCCGGAGGCGGCCGTCGGTTGCGCCTGCCACGCCTACGCCCAGGAGGCGCGCGGCAGCGTGATTCGCATCCACGACAACTCCCTGTCTATCCAGGACGAAGTAGCCGATTGGGGCGCGCTGGAAGAGCTGCTCGAACTGACGGCGCGCCTCTTCGAGTTGCCGCTCGCTTTCGCGCAGCTCCTCGTTCTGCATTTCCAGCTCGATCTGATGAACCTTCAGCTCGTAGATCAGCTCCTCAGCATCGCGCCCGGCGTCGCGCTCCTCCTGCGCCAGGAGCTCCTCGGCACGCTTTCGAATCTCCTCGTTGCTGATGCGATCGGATTCCATGTCCTCTCCGCTGCCTCTTATGTATGCAGAAGGAAATATAGCAATACAGATACCAATCAGCCACGGTTCTTCGCAGCGGGCGGCGCGGGGCGGCGCGTTGCCGCGGGGCGGCCGAACGTGGGCGCTACGCGGGGGCGCCGGGATCGAAGGGCGGTGCCAGGATCCGGTCGAGCAACTCTTCGTAGCTCTCCGTTGCCGCCAGGTTGCCGTGTGCGGAGAGCACCTGCGGAGAGGGCCGGAACAGGATGCCCCGGTCCGCGGCGCGGAGCATGGAGATGTCGTTGAAGGAGTCTCCGGCGGCGGTGGTGCGGAAGCCGAGATCGCGAAACGCTTCCACGGAGCGGCGCTTACCGTCGTCGATGCGCATGCGATAGTCGACGATCCGGTCCTCTTCCACCACCAGGCTGTTGCAGAAGATGGTGGGATAGTCCAGGTGCGGTGCCATGGGCTCCCAGAACTGGAGAAAGGTGTCCGACAGGATGATGACCTGGGCCTCCCGGCGCAGGCGAGCCATGAAGGTGCGCGCGCCGTCGAGGGGCTCGAGGCGTCCGATCACCTCGGAAATACCCGACATGGTGATGCCGTGATGCGCGACCGCCTGGAGACGCCGGGTCATGAGCTCGTCGTAGTCATCTATGTCGCGGGTAGTAAGACGGAGCTCCGGAACGTCAAAGGCCGTGGCCAGGGCGATCCAGACCTCCGGCATGAGGACACCTTCGAGGTCCAGGCAGACGAGATGTGGACGGTCGTCCTCGACATGAATGGATGAGGACGCGGCGGTGGAAGGGGTGATGGAGGTGTTGGTCGATTCCGCGCTGGAGGAATCCCGCGACTGGGCCGCCGGCGCGAAGGCCTCCGCATCAGTCTTCCTGGTCGCGTGCTTCCGGTTCGGTGTGCTGGTGCGCTTGCTGTGTCTGGGTCGAGGCATCGACGGGATTATGCTCAGGAATTGCGGATGCGTCGAGCACCCCCGGCGTCGCCGGGACCTCTTCCGCGCCCATCATGGTGGCGAGGCGCTGCAGACTGGAGAGAATCTGCAGCTGTTCCCACTGCTGGAGCTGCACGAACTCGCGGATGAACTTCTCCTGCAGGAAGGTCGGCTTCTGATCGAGGAGGGCCTGCCCCTTGTCCGTAATGGAAACGGTGACCTTTCGCTTGTCCTGGGAGCTCCGGAGCCGCTGCACCAGGCCGCGGGTCTCGAGACGATCGATGATGTTTGTGACCGTTGCCTGGCTCAGACTCACCTGCCGCGCTACACCGCCGACGGTGATATCACGGTGAACCGAGATCGTTCGCATGACCACCAGCTGTGGCCCGGTGAGTCCGAAGGTTTTCTCTAACTGTTTCGAGTGTAAGTCTATAGCCCTGATAATCCGCCGAAGCAGAGAGAGGACCTCCTGACTTACCTGATCCTGATCCGTTGGATGCACGACCCTACGGCTCCTCTGTATTTCATTCGCACGTCAGTCGCCGGTTGCGGCGCTGACTTATTGTACCCTAAACAATAGTGCTCAAAACACCAGTGATCGTCAAGGCATTTCGCAGAGTTCGGTTCCGACCGGCGGTGCCAGGGCCGGGCAGCCATCCATATCGCCACCTATACAGAGCCCCAATGTATCTCCTTCTTTGGCAATGAATTATTCGTCGAGACAGCGCTGTGGTGGAGCTAATGGAATTATCAGGAGAATTGCTGCACCGGCCGACCTGGTGCTTGCGCCGTTATGCAAGGCAAAAATCCATTTAACTCGATCTATTCCTCTTGACACCCTCTCCGGGCACACGTACCTTACAATCGACGTGTAACTTTTAGCGTTCGAAAACTGATTCTGCATCGTGCCATGGCTGCACTGACAACGTAAAGGAAGACTGAATGGAAGAGCAAAAGGTCAAGATACGAATCGAGAACGTGTACAAGGTTTTCGGTCGCAATCCAGGCCGCGCCATCGAGCTCGTTCAAAAGGGAATGAGCAAGGACGAGATCCTGAGCAAGACCAAGCTTGCCGTCGGCGTGGCCGACGCCTCCTTCGACATATACGAGGGCGAAACAGTTGTGGTCATGGGACTCTCCGGTAGCGGCAAGTCAACGCTGATTCGCTGCGTGAATCGGCTCATGGAGCCGACTGCCGGGAAGATCTACGTTGATGATGTCGACGTCACCTCCCTGGACAAGGAGGAACTTCGAGATCTTCGACGCAAGAAGTTCGGCATGGTATTCCAGAGCTTCGCGCTCTTTCCCCACAAGACGGTCTTCGAAAACGTGGAGTTCGGACTGGAAGTGCAGGGCGTCGATCCGGAAGAGCGCCGGAAGAAGTCCGAGGATGCTCTGCAGCTCGTTGGTCTTGCCGGGTGGGGAGACTACCTGCCGGCAAATCTGTCGGGCGGCATGAAGCAGCGCGTCGGCCTGGCGCGTGCCCTTGCGGTAGACCCGGACATCCTCCTGATGGACGAGGCGTTCAGCGCCCTGGACCCGCTCATCCGTACGGACATGCAGGATGAGCTCCTGGCCCTTGAGAGTCGCGTCCGGAAGACGATTCTCTTCATTACCCACGACCTCGACGAGGCGCTCAAGATGGGTGACCGGATCGTCCTCATGCGTGACGGTAAGGTCGTCCAGATCGGGACGGCGGAGGACATCCTCTCCCGGCCGGCCAACGACTACGTCGCCAGATTCGTAGAGAACGTCGACATCACCAAGGTGCTCACTGCCGAAGACGTCATGAAGAAGCCGACCCCCGTCGCCTTCGTCAAGGATGGACCCCGAGTTGCCCTCCGGAAGATGCAGGAGGCAGGAATGTCGGGCATCTTCGTGGTGCGCCGCAACCACGAGCTGGTTGGTCACGTGACCGCCGAGCGCGCGTCCGAAGCTGCAAAGAAGGGCGAGCAATGGATCGAGGAAATCACCCGAGCGGATGAGGTTGCTTCCGTGCCGCTGGACGAGCCGATTCGACAGATCTTTCCCATGGTTTCCGGCAATCCCGTCGCCGTCGTCGACAAGGAGAACATCCTGCGCGGCGTCATCGTGCGCGGGTCCGTGCTTGCGGCGCTGTCCGAGCGAGGAGAAAACGAATGATAGAGCTTCCACGAATACCTCTTGGCGCGGGGATTGAGGCCGCGCTTGACTGGCTTACCGATGTACTCTCACCCTTCACCCGGGCGTTTTCGAACGTCGTTGAGATTGGCATTGAAGGGATCGTTGCCGGGTTGGAGTTCATACCACCCCTCATCCTTATTGCCCTGCTCGTCGCGCTGACGTGGTGGGTGGCCAATCGCAACGTTGCAATCTTTGCCGCAATTGGTCTGCTCTTCATCTGGAACATCGGTCTCTGGGGCGCAACGCTTTCGACCATTGCGTTGATCCTGATAGCGACGCTCCTTGCGGTCGCTCTCGGCATTCCGCTCGGCATCATCGGAGGCCTGAGCGAGCGCTTCCACAAAGTCATTACACCTATTCTGGACTTCATGCAGACCATGCCGGCCTTCGTCTATCTGATACCGGCCATTCCGTTCTTCGGCCTCGGTCCCGTCGCCGCGGTATTCGCAACCATCATCTTCTCGATACCGCCGGCTATCCGGTTGACCTCCCTCGGCATCCGCCAGATCGATGTCGAGATGATCGAGGCGTCGGAAGCCTTCGGAACGACTACCATGCAGAAGCTGACCAAGGTCCAGTTACCCCTGGCGCTGCCGACCATCATGGCCGGTGTCAACCAGACCATCATGCTGGCACTCTCAATGGTCGTTATCGCGGCCATGATCGGCGCAGGCGGTCTGGGCGGTGAGGTATGGCGCGCTATTCAGCGGCTTCGACCCGGGCAGGGTTTCGAGGCCGGCCTGGCCGTCGTCATCATTGCGATGCTTCTGGACCGGATTACCCAGAACCTCGCGCGGCGCACCTAAGGGAGCCGTGCGAATCTGATAGTGGAATCAATGCCCCTCCGGGCGGCGGCCTGTCAGGCACGCCCGGAGTTACTAACGGGCAAAAATAACGCCGAATAAGGAGGAGAACATGACGATTCTCAAAAGAATTCTCGTCACGTTTCTCATTCTCGCCGTTGGAGCCTCTTTCGCTTTTGCTGCAGGTCAGCAGGGAGAGGGCGGCGAAGCCATGGAAGACAAAGGTAGCGTTGAACTGGCATATGTTGAATGGGCTCGCGCCGTTGCTATTACCCACGTTGCAGGGGACATCCTGACCCGCATGGGCTACGACGTGGAGCTCAACAACGTTGCGAACGCTGCAATGTGGCAGTCTGTAGCCACCGGTGATTCGGATGCGCTGCTCTGTGCGTGGCTGCCTGCCACTCACCAGATGTTCTACGGCGAAGAGGGCGAGTTCACCGACGAAGTTGTGAACCTGGGCCCGAACTACGAAGGCGCCAGTCTGGGTCTCGTTGTTCCTCAGTACGTGCAAGAGGACAGCATTCCGGAGCTCGTGGAGAATGCCGAAAGGTACGACAGCGAGATCGTGGGTATTGACCCCGGCGCCGGCATGATGCAGCAGACCGAACAGGCGATTGAGAGCGATGTCTACGGCCTTGGCACCTTCACCCTTCTCGAGGGTAGCGGGCCCACCATGACTGCAGCGCTCGGCGACGCCATCAGCAACGAGCAGCCCATTGTCGTGACCGGTTGGGCACCGCACTGGATGTTCGGCCGCTGGGATCTGAAGATTCTTGACGATCCCCAGAACGTTTTCGGCGAGGCCGAGACTATCAACACGATCGTGCGAACAGGTCTCGAAGAGGACCAGCCCGAGCTGTACACGTTCCTGAACGAGTTCGACTGGTTCTCGATTGAGGAAGGCCTCGGTCAAGTCATGGTCGACATTCAGGAAGGCATGGACCCGGAAGAGGCGGCTGCCCAGTATGTCGAGAACAACCAGAGTGCAATCAACAACTCAATGCCCGAGGGTATGGGCCTCTAAGCGCTTCCAATGCGCTCATGGCACCATCCACGGTGTCGTGAAGGACACATCGTGCCGTCGCGGAGCTATCCGCGACGGCACTTTTTTTGCCTGCGCTACGCTACGGCTACCGCTACGATTGCAAGCACGCCGGTCCAGGCAAATACAGCTTTGACTGCATACTTATGCGTACCGGCCTCGTTTCCGCATAAAGCGTAGACATTCTTACAGCAATACTGTTTAATACAGCCCCAACAACCAACAGACCGGCTCGCCCCGGGAGCCGGAGGCCTACAGGGCCTGCCGGAAACCGGAGTTGCGGGCGCCTTCGTGGAGGTAGTATGAAACGGATCGCTGTCATTGCCGCTGTTGTTGCGCTCCTCGTTGCGGGTATGGCATTCGCCGCCGGCGAGCAGGAGATGGAGGAACAGAGCAACGTCATTGGGATTGCGAAGATCGTCTCCCATCCCGCCCTCGACGGGGTCGAGCAGGGTGTCATCGACGAGCTCACGGAGCAGGGCTACGACTTCGAGTACGATCTGCAGAACGCGAACGGCGACATGACCACCGCCTCGCAGATTGCGACGAAGTTCAAGAACGACGGCGTGCGAGTGGCGGTCGGCATTGCTACGCCCACTTCGCAGGCTCTGGTCAATGCGCTGGATGAGATTCCGGTGATCTACTCCGCCGTAACGGACCCGGTTGCGGCCGGTCTGGTCGACTCCTTCGATCAGGGAGGGCCCAACGTTACCGGCGTCTCGGACATGACTCCGGTGGAAGCGCAGTTTGATCTCATTGAGCAATTGATCGATGCCGAAGCTCTTGGCCACGTCTACACCAGTGGCGAGACGAACGCCGTGACCCTGGCGGGGATGGCGGAGCAGATCGCCGCGGACCGCGGCATTGAGTTCATAACTTCGACGGTGACAAACTCCGCGGAGGTCCGCCAGGCGACGCAGTCCCTGGTTGATCGGGTAGACGTCATCTACGTGAGCACGGACAACACCGTTGTCTCAGCGCTCCCGAGTCTGATCGAAGTGGCAACGAATGCGGGTATTCCCGTCGTCACGGCGGACCCGAGCTCGGCGGAAGAGCTCGGCGTGCTTGCCGCTCTCGGCTTCGAGTACTACCGCATGGGGCGCCGCACCGGTCGACTGATCATTGAGGTTCTCGAGGGGACGTCGACCAGCGAGATCCCGACGATCTTCATGACCGAACCGGAGGACACGGCGCTCCTGCTCAACCTGGATGTTGCAGACGAGCTGGGAATCGACGTGCCGCAATCGGTGATCGACAGCGCGAGCGTGATCATTGAGGACGGCGCGGTTCGCTAGGACCGGCACCGTTCCGGGGCGGTTCCGGGTCGCCGCGCAGGGTGGCCGGGCGCCCCGGGAAGTGTCCTCGCAACACGGCGCAGCTTGAACAATTATGATTGAAGGTATATTCGTCGAGGGTCTTGCCTACGCGGTAATGGTCCTCGGCGTTTTCATTACGTTCCGCATTCTCAACTTCCCCGACCTCACAGTGGACGGGTCCTTCCCCCTCGGTGCGGCCATTGCCGCGATCATGATCACCAACGGCCAGAGCCTGATTCTGGCGATCGTCGTATCCTTCCTCGGTGGCCTCCTGGCGGGAATTGTCACCGCGGTCATCCACAACAAGCTCGGAGTGCCCAACCTGCTCGCGGGTATCCTCACCATGACCATGCTGTGGTCGGTGAACATCCGTGTCCTGGGGAACAAAGCCAATCTGCCCCTGCTCCGGCAGGAGACGGTGGTGTCCCGGGCGGTGGACCTGCTCGAGGGAGTGGTGCCCCAGGAGTGGGCGGTTCTCCTCTTCTTCTTTGCCTTCGCAATGGGAGTGAAGCTCCTTCTGGATCTGTTCTTTCGAACCGATCTCGGACTGACCCTGGGCGCAATGGGCGACAACGAGCAGATGGTGATCTCCACCGGGGTGAACCCCGAGGTCCTCAAGATGATCGGCGTGGGCCTTTCCAACGGTCTCGTCGCGCTGTCCGGTGCGCTGGTAGCGCAGTATCAGGGCTTCGCCGACGTCAATCTCGGGCAGGGCATCATCATTGCGGGGCTGGCATCCGTGATGATCGGAGAGTTCATTCTGCGATCCAACCGGATCGGGCTGCTCACGTTGCGGGTGATTCTGGGGTCGATCCTCTACCGCGGGCTCATGTACCTGGGACGCTTCTACGGCTACCACATCAACCTGACCCCGACCGACCTGAAGCTGATCACCGGTCTGTTGATCATTCTCTCTCTCATCGTGACGCAGATTCGTCGGCGCAAGCCCTCCAGGCAGCAGCCGCGGCCCCATCCGGAGCGCGCCGACGCGGAGCCGAACGAGCCGCCCCCGGCAGCCGCCGGAGCAACCCCTGCGGCCTCGGAGCGCGTGGCGTCCGAGCCCATCGGTTCCGGAGGCGTCGGTTCCGCCGGATCGAGCAAGGAGCCGCAGCGATGATCAGGCTCGAGAAGGTATCCAAGGTCTTCAACCCCGGAACGGTCAACGAGAACCGTGCGATCAATGAAGTTGACCTTCGCGTACACCAGGGAGACTTCATCACGGTGATCGGATCCAACGGCGCGGGGAAGACCACCCTGCTGAACCTGATCACGGGCACGCACAGCCTGACGTCCGGTCACATCTACATCCACGACCGGGACGTGACCCGAGAGCCGGAGTACCGACGCGCCCGGGACATTGGACGCATCTTTCAGGATCCGCTTCTGGGCACCGCGTCCAACATGAGCCTGGAAGACAACATGATCATTGCCTACAAGAAGGGCTTCAAGGGCCTTCGCATCAGTCTCAACCAGAAGATACGAGACCTCTTCTACGAGAAGATCCTGGAGCTCGGAATGGGCCTTGAGCATCGTTTCAAGGACAATGTGGGACTCCTCTCCGGAGGGCAGCGACAGGCACTGACCCTGCTCATGATGGTCCTCTCCGAACCGAGCCTGATTCTCCTGGATGAGCACACCGCGGCCCTCGACCCGAAGAACGCCCAGATGGTTCTCGGATTGACGGAGAAGTTCATTGCCGAGTACGGGCTTACTACCATGATGGTGACCCACAACATGCATCACGCGATCACGTACGGGAACCGGCTGCTCATGATGGACGGAGGGGAGATAATTCTGGATGTCTCCGGCCGGGAGAAAGAAGGCTTGACTGTGGACAGACTCGTGGAAAAGTTCCATGAGATCCGCCACCGCGACTTCGAGAGTGACGAAGTGCTCCTCTCGGAAGCGCGGGACGCATAAATTACACGAACCCAAAGGAGGATTCGTATGGCAAAACGTACGTTGATGGTAATTCTCGTACTGGCATTCTCAGGGTTGCTAGCATTCGCCGGTGGTGAGCAGGAACAGCAAGTGAAGCTTGGTTTCATTGGCCCCATGACCGGCGACTATGCCAACTACGGGAATCTCCAGAGCCAGGCCGTACAGCTGGCCGTTGACGAGCGCAACGAGGCAGGCGGGATCGGCGGCTATGAGGTCGTCCTGATCTCAGAGGACTCGGAGGCCGATGTTGCCCGGGGCAATGCGGCAATCGAGAAGCTTGCCAGTGTCGATCAGATCGACGGCCTGGTGGGGGGCGTCTTCTCCACCGTGTCTCTGGCCATTGCGCCGCGGGCCCAGACCGAGCAGATCGTCATGATCTCCGGCTCGGCAACACATCCGGATCTCACGGCGAACGGCGACTACATTTTTCGTACCATTGCCAGTGACGCTCTGCAGGGGCGCGTATTCGGGCAGTACGTCTACGAAGAGCTGGGCTACGAGAGCGTCGCCATTCTCTACACCCGGAACGACTACAGTCAGGGCCTGACCGAGGTCTTCACCGACACCTTCGAGGCCGCCGGCGGCGAGATCGTCGCAACGGAGAGCGGCATCCAGGGTGACCGGGACTTCCGAACGCAGCTTACGACGATCCGTGCCGAAAACCCCGACGCGATCTTCCTTCCGAACTACGTCGCCGAGATCGCACAGGTTCTCGAGCAGGCGGAGCAGCTCGGCATTGAGGCGGCCATGCTGAGCGCCGACGGTTTCAGCAACCCGGAGATCTTCGATCTTGCCGGTCCGCTGGCAAACGGCGTGGTCTTCAGCGGGCCCCCTGCGGACGAGGGCGGCACCGGCGGCATGGCGGCAGCCTTCGAAGAGAAGTACACCGAGACCTACGGCGTCGGACCCGACTCCTTCAGCTACAACGCATACGATGCCGCCAACATCATCATGGACGCCCTGCAGTACGCCTTTGATCAGGCGAATGAGGCACAGCAGGCGGACCTGGAGCTCGATCCGACGGTGGTGCGTGACTATGTTGCGAATGTCGAAGGGTATTCGGGTGTTTCCGGTACCATCACCTTCGGCGAAAGCGGCGACGTGGTGAAGAACATCGGCATACTCACCGTTGAGGATCAGTCTTTCGAACAGATCGGCGTCTATACCGTCGTTGACGGTGAGTTGCAGGCGCGGTAAGCGCCCCCTGGTCAAAGAACGAGTGATTCGCGCGGGCGTGCTTCGGCACGCCCGCGCCTTCCTGGAGCGCACCCGTGGGAATACCGATCTCCGACCTCATCCAGCACCTGATCAACGGCCTCACATTGGGCGGCATCTACGCGCTGATCGCCCTCGGGTACACCATGGTGTACGGCATCCTGAAGTTCATCAACTTCGCCCACGGCGAAGTGCTCATGATGGGCACCTACGTCGGCCTCTTCGCCTTCAACGGCCTTCGCGGGCAAGCGGGAACCGGTGTGTGGGTCCTGGTATCCTTCTTCGTCGGCATTCTCGCGGCAATGGCGGCAAGCGGCACCCTGGGCTTCGTCGTCGAGAAGATTGCCTACAAGCCGCTGCGCCGCTCCAAGCGGTTGACTCTGCTCCTGAGCGCAATCGGCATGTCCATTGTGCTCATGAACGTCGCCGCCTTCATCTACGGCACGCGGTCCAAGCGGTATCCCTACCCCTTCGACAACAGTCCCATCGCGCTCGGACCCACATCCATCACGCCGCACCAGATTCTGATTCTCCTCGTCGTTATCGTCATGATGGTCGCTCTCAAGCTCTTCATTGACCGAAGCCGGTTGGGCAAGGCCATGAGAGCCACGAGCCTCGATCAGGACGTTGCACGGCTCATGGGGATCAACGTCGACAACATCATCAGCCTGACCTTCATCATCGGGTCGTCTCTTGCGGCGGTCGCGGGAGTGCTGATGGCTCTCGACTTCAAGGTCTACCCCACCATGGGCACCATGGCGGGGCTGAAGGCATTCGTCGCCGCAGTCGTCGGCGGAATCGGGAACATTACCGGCGCCATGGTCGGTGGCATCATCCTGGGAGTCGCGGAGACCTTCGGCGTCGCCTTTCTCGGGATCCCGGTAGGACTGCGGGATACCATTGCCTTTTCCATCCTCATCATCATTCTTCTGGTGAGGCCGGAAGGTATCATGGGCAAGGTAGAGCGGGAGAAGGTCTGATGATCAACTTCATACTCCTCCTGGTCATATACATCGGTATCTACGCCATTCTGGCGCTCGGCCTCAACATTGTCGTCGGATACGGCGGCATGCTCTCGCTCTGCCAGGCCGCCTTCTTTGCAATCGGCTCCTACACCACTGCAATTCTCATGAGCCGGGGCGATGTGAACTTCTGGGTCATCCTCTTGCTCTCGGGATTGCTCGCCACGGTGCTTGGCTTCGTCATCGGTCTGCCGACGCTGCGATTGCGCGGGGACTACCTTGCAATCGCGACGCTGGGCTTCGCCGAGATCACCCGGAACGCCATTCTCAACTGGGACAACCTCACCCGGGGCCCCATGGGGATAACCGGTATTCCGCGGATCGAGATCTTCGGCCTCGAGCTCAATCCGATCGAGAAGGTGAGCTACGTCGTTATGGTCTGGGTCTTCGTGGCCGTTACGTACCTCATCCTGCGGCGGATCACCCGGTCGCGGCTGGGCCGCGCCCTGGAGGCGATCCGGGAGGATGAGGTGGCCGCCTTCGCCATGGGGATCAACATCACCAAGTACAAGGTCTTCGCCTTTGCCCTGGCATCCTTCTTCGGCGGCATTGCCGGCACTTTCTGGGCGGCGTACAATCAGTCCGTCTCGCCGGCGACCTTCACCTTCATGCTCTCGGTCATGATCCTCTGTATGGTCGTCCTCGGGGGTATGGGGAACCACTACGGTGCCGTTCTCGGGGCGGTGCTGATCACCGTGGCGGGCGAGTTCCCCCGCCTGATGGGCTTCTCCAGTGTGGTACCGCCACAGTTCAAGCAGATCATTTTCGGACTCATTCTGGTAACCATGATGGTTTTCCGGCCGCAGGGCATTCTGGGACGCAAGAAGATCGACTTCGGCAGGCTCGCCCGGCGGCAGGCCCGGCGGGCCGGATCAGATGTTGCTGCTCCGACCGGAGGCGCCTCATGACGCACCTCAGGACGGAGAGTCTCCGCCGGAACTTCGGCGGCGTCGTGGCCGTTGCGGATGTGGACTTCACCGTGGAGAAGGGAAGCATTACCGGGCTCATTGGGCCCAACGGCGCCGGGAAGACCACGCTCTTCAACAACATCACCGGCATGGATACGCCGACCGGCGGAAAGGTCTACTTCAACGACAGTGACATCACCGGGATGCCGGCCAACCGCATTACCCGACTGGGAATGGCGCGGACCTTCCAGAACATTCGCCTCTTCAAGGAGATGACCGTTCTGGAGAACATCATGATCGGCCGTCATTTCAAGGAGGCGCACCCTGCCTCCGCCCGGAACCGCACCCTCAACGCCTTGATGACCATTCTCTTTCGCCGCCGCGACGACCAGAGTGTCTACGAGGGAGCGGCCAGGTGGATGGAGTATCTCCACCTGAAGGACTACGAGAACGAGTACGCCAAGAACCTCCCCTACGGAAAGCAGCGCGAGCTGGAGATCGCCCGCGCCATGGCGACGGAGCCTCAGTTGCTCTTTCTCGATGAGCCTGCGGCGGGCATGAATCCACTCGAAACGGCGGAGCTCATGAGCACGATTCGGCGCATCCGCGATCTGGACGTAACAATTGTTCTCATTGAACACGATATGAAGCTGGTCATGAACATCTGCGACACCATTACCGTGTTGAACTACGGGCAGAAAATCGCCGAGGGTGACCCTGAGAGCATTCAGGACAACCCCGACGTCGTTGAAGCATACCTGGGGAAGGAAGAGTGAGCGCGCTCCTGGAAGTACACGATGCCGAGGTGAAATACGGCAACATTACGGCTCTCAAGAAGGTGAGTGTCGAGGTGCCGAAGGGGGAGATCGTCTGCCTGATCGGTGCGAACGGCGCAGGCAAGTCGACGCTCCTCAAGGCGATCGTCGGGCTGGAGCCGCTGACCCACGGAGAGATCCGCTTCGACGGCGAGGTGATTGCCGCGAGGAGTCGGATTGCCGGGCGGCGCCTGCCATGGGGGCGCAGCACCGACCAGCCCCTGACCAACCAGATTGTCGCCAAAGGCATCTCGATGGTACCTGAGGGGCGCCGCGTCTTCGCCGACATGACCGTCGAAGAGAACCTGGAAATGGGGGCCTTCCTCCAGCGGGATGAGGCGGTGGTGAAGCGCAAGCTCGAGGAGATGTACGAACTCTTTCCGATTCTGAAGGATCGTCGCCGCCAGAAGACGCGATCCCTCTCCGGGGGCGAGCAGCAGATGATGGCGATCGCCCGCGCCCTCATGAGCGCGCCGCGTCTGCTCCTGTTGGACGAACCCGGTCTGGGCCTGGCACCGCTTATCATCAAGCACATCTTCCAGACGATCCGGCGCATCAACGAAGAAGAAGAGGTGACGGTCTTTCTGGTGGAGCAGAACGCCAGGGTTGCGCTAAACTCCTCCCGGCGCGGCTACGTCATGGAGACCGGCTCCATTGTCCTGGACGATGAGAGCAGCGCGCTCCTCGAGAACGACCGCGTGAAAGCCGCCTACCTTGGAGAGTGAGCGTGCAGCGGCGCGGGCGGCGGCGCCGTCACGACGAGCCGCATCTGCAAGGGGCCGCACCTGCAATTGGAGAGTGACCCATGACGGTTGATCGAATCATGACACGCAATCCCTTCACCGTGCCCCAGGACGCCTCCGTCATGGATGCGCAGAAGATCATTCGGCGGGAGAAGGTTCATCGCCTGCCGGTGCTGAATCGCCACCACGCTTTGGTGGGAATCGTCTCGGAGAAGGATCTCCTCTACGCCGCGCCCTCGCCGGCGTCGACGCTGAACGTCTACGAGATGAGCAATCTCCTCATGGAGCTCAAGGTTGAGAGCGTCATGACGAAGAAGGTCGTCACGGTCGCGCCGGACACCCTGATCGAGGACGCCGTCCGGGAGATGGTGGATCACGACATCGGCGGGCTTCCGGTCATGTCGGAGAAGACCGTCGTGGGGATCATCACCGAGTCGGACCTCTTCAAGCTCTTCATTGAGCTCTTCGGAACGCGGCAGTCAGGGCTGCGGGCGACCATGCTCCTCCCGGATCACCCCGGTGAGATCGCGCAGCTCTCCTCGGCCATTGCGGAGGCGGGAGGCAACATCATTTCACTGGGGACCTTTCCCGGGACCGATTCCACCAACGCCATTCTGACCATCAAGGTGGACGGCATGGATCCCGAGACCCTCGAGAGGGTGAGCGCGCCTCTGGTCAACGAGATCATGGACGTGCGGCGCACCTGAGACGCCGCGGGACGGCCGCCGGCGAAGCGCCGCCGCCTGCCCGCGCCCCGCGCGCCTACCTTCCGATTCCCAACAGCCGCTGCAGATCCTTCGCGTTCGTTACGGCCTGTCCGTCGGCGTGGTTGTTGAAGGCGACCATGATCATGGCGACCTGCGTCATGAGGTCGTTGATCCGCTCCACCCAGGGCGTGAGCTCGTTCTCCCGGTAGAGGTAGTCGTAGCGGCTGCGGTTGTCGCCCTCCCACCACTGTCCGGCGTTGCGGCCGTGGAAGCGGAGGTAGGCTACGTTCGAGGTGGCGAGGGTGTCCGCTGCCGGGAGGCCCCTGAGGGAGGGGAGGTCCGTGACGACGTACCCGACTCCGAGGTCGCGCATGTGGGCGTAGACGGAGGCGCGCTGCCATTCGCGGTTGCGGAACTCCAGGAAGCGGGGGAGCGTCTCCAGCTCCCGACAGAGTTCGTCAAGGTAGCGGCGATTCTCCGGGGTGTAGTGGAAGCTGTACGGGAACTGCAGGAGGATCCCGCCGAGCTGCGCCGACTCGGTGAGGGGCGCCACTGCGTCGCGAAAGGTCGCGGCGGCATCCCGCCAGGTAGCATCGATCTCATGAGTCAGGCTCTGATGCGCCTTTATCGAGAAGGTGAAGTCGCCGGGCACTCTGGCGCGCATCCGCTCGAGATGCCGGGCGTCGGGCATGCGATAGTAGCTGAAGTTGATCTCCGTGAAGGAGAAGTGGCCGGCGTAGTGTTCGAGCCATGACGACTTCGGTAGGTCCGCCGGGTAGAAGGGGCCGACCCAGTCGTCGTAGGAGTAGCCGGAGGTGCCGATCAGGATGCGTGCCGGGGATTGTGCTGCGATCTCCGGGTCATGCGGTTGAATTTTGTCGTTCCCTTGCGTATATTGAGCGCCCAACGTGCGGCTCGCGGGGTTTCTCCCGTGCGTCTCGGCATCCCCTGAAGTTTAATCCTGCACTCTGAAATCCCGGAAGAAGCTCACCGCGGAGTGTGGAACAAAAAGAGGTTCGTATGGAAGAGCGTATTCGGAAAATGCGCAACATTGGAATCAGCGCACATATCGATTCGGGCAAGACAACACTGACTGAGAGGGTGTTGTTCTACTGCTCGAAGATCCACGCCATCCACGAGGTCCGCGGCAAGGACGGCGTGGGTGCGACCATGGACTCAATGGAGCTCGAGCGAGAGCGTGGCATTACCATTGCCAGTGCTGCGACGAATGTGAGCTGGCAGGGTCACCCCATCAACATTATCGATACTCCCGGCCACGTCGACTTCACCATTGAGGTCGAGCGGGCGCTCCGTGTGCTCGACGGGGCCATCCTGGTCCTCGACTCCGTCGGCGGCGTTCAGTCGCAGACGCTGACCGTCGACCGTCAGCTCAACCGCTACGACGTGCCCTTCATTGCCTTCGTCAACAAATGCGACCGCACCGGTGCGAACCCGGTGAGGGTGCACGATCAGCTCGAGGAGAAGCTCGGGCACAACGCAGTGCTCATGCAACTGCCGATCGGCCTGGAGGACAAGCACATCGGTCTCGTCGATCTGGTCAAGATGAAGGCGCTCTACTTCGAGGGCGAATTCGGCGAGCAGGTCCGGGAGGACGAGATTCCGGCGGAGCTCCAGGACGAGGCGGCGAAGCGCCACGAGCAGCTGATTGACGCCGCCAGCATGTTCTCCGACGAGCTGGCCGAAGCGTTCCTCGAGGGTGAGGTCTCCGAGGAGATGATTCACGAAGCGGTGCGCACCGGAACGCTGAAGCGGGAGATTCTCCCCGTGTTCCTGGGATCGGCGTACAAGAACAAGGGCGTACAGCCCCTCCTCGACGCCGTCGTCGCCTATCTCCCCAGCCCCTTCGAGGTTTCCAGCGTGGCTCTGGACCTCGCCAACAATGAGGAGCCGGTTGAGCTCGTAACCGACGATGAGAAGCCCACCGTGGCCCTTGCCTTCAAGCTCGAAGAGAGCCCCTACGGGCAGCTCACCTATCTCCGGGTCTACCAGGGCGCCATCAGGAAGGGCATGGAGCTCATGAACACGCGCTCCCAGAAGAAGACCAAGATCGGCCGGCTCATTCGCATGCATGCAAGTACCATGGACGACATCACCGAGGCGCCTGCCGGCGACATTGTCGCGATCTTCGGAATCGACTGCGCCTCCGGCGACACCTTCTGCGGGGGCGGCCTCAACTACTCCATGACCTCCATGTTTGTCCCGACACCGGTCATCTCTCTGGCGGTGAATCCCACGGATCGTGAATCCGAGGAGCGGATGGCCAAGGCGCTCAACCGCTTCTCCAAGGAGGATCCGACCTTCCGCACCTACGTGGACGACGAGTCGAATGAGACGATCATCCAGGGCATGGGTGAGCTCCATCTCGACGTCTACATTGAGCGGATGCGCCGGGAGTACAAGGCGAATGTCGAGACCGGGATGCCCCAGGTCGCGTACCGGGAAGCGATCTCACAACGCGTCGAGTTCGACTACACCCACAAGAAGCAGACCGGCGGCTCGGGCCAGTTCGGTCGCGTTGCCGGCTACATGGAGCCGCTGGAGGCGAACGCCGAGGAGACCTACGAGTTTGTGGATCAGATCAAGGGCGGTGTCATACCGAACGAGTACATTCCGTCGGTGGACAAGGGATTCCGGATGGGCCTTGATAAGGGCCGGCTGATCGGATTCCCGGTAGTCGGTGTCCGCGTCGTTATTAACGACGGCAGCACCCACCCGGTCGACTCCTCGGACATGGCCTTCCAGCAGGCGGGTATCGGCGCCTTTCGGCAGATCTACATGAGCGCGAAGCCGATCATCCTGGAGCCGATCATGAAGGTCACGGTCGAGGGACCGACGGAGTATCAGGGAAACATCTTCGGTAGCTTGAACCAGAGGCGAGGCATTATACTCACTTCGTCGGAGGACGGTGCCTTCTCGGTCGTAGAGGCGGAAGTGCCCCTCTCCGAGATGTTCGGGTACTCCACCGTTCTGCGGAGTCTCACGCAGGGCAAGGCGGAGTTCTCCATGGAGTTCCTCAAGTACGGCAAGGTGCCCCAGTCGGTGGCGGAGGAGCTCATCAAGAAGTTCGAAGAAGCGAAGAAGCAGGAACAGAAGCAAGGAGCGCGATAATGGTGAAGTCGGAACTGGTCAAACGGAGCCCGCTGCGGATCTTCGAGAAGTCGATTCACGGGGAGCTGCCGGCGGGCAATCTCGGGATGATCGCGTCCCGGAAGGGCGTCGGTAAGACCGCGTGTCTGGTCCATATTGCAACGGACCAACTGTTTCAGGGTAAGCACGTCATCCACGTCTCTTTCGCCGGCAAGACCGACCACATTGTCAGCTGGTACGAGGACATCTTCAAGGAGATCGCCCGGAAGCGCGAGCTCGAGAACGCCATGGACGTGCACGATGAGCTGATCCGCAACCGCGTGATCATGAACTTCTCCCAGGAAGGCATCACCATTCCGCAAGTCCTGGACAGCCTGCGCGCCATGGTGGAGCAGGGCAACTTCAATGCCGACATTCTGATGTTCGATGGGTACGACTTCGAGAAGGGCAGCCCGGAGGATCTCGACGCCCTTCGCAAATTCGCCGGGGAGCTCGGCGTTGCGCTCTGGATCACGGCAACCCTCCACCGGGAGGACCCCTCGACGGATGAGAACGGGGTGCCCACCCTGCTGTCACGGTACATGGATCAGGTGGAGATCCTCGTGACCCTCAAGCCCGCCGAGCGGCACGTCAAGCTCAACCTGATCAAGGACCACGACAAGTATCCCGCAGAGGACCTCCACCTGATCCTCGACCCCAAGACGCTGCTGATAGCCGAAGAGGTGTAGCGCGGCGCCTATCGTGACCGCGTCACCCCGACGCGGCGGCACACGTCCGAGAGGGGACACCTCGAGCACCACGGTGAGACCGGGGTGCAGATGCGTTGGCCAAAGGCCACGAGTAGACCGTTGACATCGATCCAGTACTCTTCAGGGAGGCTCTCTTTGAGAGCCTCTTCTGTTTGTTCCGGGGTCGTGGTCTCGATCATCCCGAGGCGATTGGGAATGCGGTGTACGTGGGTGTCTACGCAGATTGCCGGAATGGCGAATCCGAGGCCAAGAACGAGGTTGGCGGTTTTTCGGCCGACTCCCGGCAACGCCAGGAGTGGCCCTTCGGTGTTGGGGACGCTTCCGCCGTAGTCGGACACCAGGATGCGCGCAATCTCCCGGAGGTTCTTCGCCTTGGTACGGTAGAAGCCGGCGGGGTAGATGAGCCCGGCGATCTCGTCCTCCGGGAGATGCGCCAGTGTCGGGGCGTCCGGCGCCCGGGCGAAGAGCCGGCTTGAGGCATCAATGGTCACCTGGTCCTTGGTGCGCAGCGAGATGACCGTCGACACGAGCACGTGAAACGGGTCCCGCCGCGCCGCGGCGATTTCCGATACGGAAGGCAGCGGCGCCGCATCAACGTGATTGCGAATGGTGTCGAGGAGGTGCCGCCAGGTCGCCGGTCGGTCCCTGCGGGGAGCGTCGACTCCGGACGGGTCGGCCCCGGGCGGATTGGCCCCGGACGGGTCGGCGGCGCCGGCACCTTTCGGGGCGGGTTTACTCGTCGCTGTCCTCGTCTTCCTCTACGTCCTCGCCCTGAGACTGACTGCCGCTCTGTGAGCTCTGTTCGACAGCCTCTTCCTCTTCGGCGGGGACCTCGCGAGGTCCACCTCCTTCGGTTGCGAGGCGGTCGAAGATCATCACTTCGACCTCGTCCTTCTGCTTCTTCAGGGAGAAGGAGATTTCGTCGACAAGGAGCTTCAGGGCGCTGTCAAAGAGCTTGCGCTCGAGGATGGGCAACTCCTTGACGCGGCTGCGGTGATACAGGGTGCGCACCACCGTCGCGATGTCGGTTACGCTTCCCTGTTTGAGGAGGTCGAGGTTCATCTGGTACCGGACCTTCCAGTCCGCGGGTACCGGATCAAACTCTTCGCCGATAAGTTTCAGTGCGCGCTTCGCTTCTTTCGGGGGGACGATTGCGCGAATTCCGAGCTCTTCAGCCTTGTCGACGGGGACCATGACGGTCATATCGGATACTTCGAGGTAGATGATGTAGTAGGGGACCTGCTCGCCCTTGAACTCTCGTTCCTCGATCGATTGTATCTCCCCTACACCCTGCAGAGGATAGACCACCTGCTCCCCTTCTTTGAATGGGATGGTCCGCTTGTCTCCGGAGCTTTTCTTCATTCTCCGAAATATATTATAAGAGGCAAAGTGCGTCAAAGTTCCTCACCACGGCGATCACCGGAAGCCTTCGTCTTTCCCCTCATTATTCTTGGTATTCTCGCTGGAGCCTTCGTGTTCCGGCAGGAGCTCACTGCGGTCTTCCGCAATCCCGAGACGGTGGAGCAGTGGATCGCCGCTCTCGGCACCGAAGCGCGGCTGGTCTTTCTCCTGGTCCAGATCTTTCAGGTTGTTGTGTTCATCGTGCCCGGCGAAGTCGTGCAGATAGCCGGCGGCTATCTCTTCGGGATAGCCGAAGGCGCCCTCTGGTCGACCGCCGGCATTGCCGTCGGCGCGACGGTGAACTACTGGATCGGACGCTGGTCCGGTCGCGCCTTCATTGAGCGATTCCTGACGGAGAAGGCCGCCGCACGCTTCACCGCCATTGCGACCTCTCCCCGGGGGCGGCTGGGTTTCTTCCTGCTCTTTGTGATTCCCGGCATTCCGAAGGATGTCCTCTGCTACGTCGCCGGTGGTGCCGCCATGGGTTTCTGGGGCTTCGTGCTCATCTCGACGGTGGGCCGGTTGCCGGGAATCATTGGGAGCGCTGTGATCGGCGGGACCGCGGCGGCGGAGCAATGGTTCGTCTCGGTGTCGGTATTCGCCCTTGCGGTGGTGCTCTTCCTGCTCGGGCTGCTCTTCCGACGCCGTCTCGAGGGGTTCGTTGAAAGGCTCACCCGGAGCGGCCGGAGGCGCAACCTCGGAGGCTCGAACGGGGAGCCCGGGGCGACACGTGACGCAGAACGGGCGCCCGGGGAGTAAGCGCGGCGCCGGGCGAGCGAACGCAGCGCCGGGCGTGCGAACGCGGCGTCGGGCGGATGACCGCGGCGTCGGGCGGATGACCGCGGCGCCGGGCGTGCGAACGCGGCGCCGGGCGGATGACCGCGGCGCCGGGCGTGCGAACGCGGCGCCGGGCGTGCGAACGCAGCGCCGGGCGGATGACCGCGGCGCCGGGCGAGCGAACGCAGCGCCGGGCGAACTACCGCCGCGGCTGCGCGGCTACGCCCGGTACCGGGTCGGCCGCCTTGAAGCGCAGATGCTTGAAGGGGTGGACGTCCAGGGGATTGGGGTGCCACCCGCCGATGTCTCCCAGATCAATGAGATTGATCGCCGGGGAGTGGCTCACCGGCAGGACCAGCCCGGTGGTGAGGAGGATCTCCTCCGCCTCGGCGAGGGTGGCGTTCCGGCGCTGTCCCGTCTCCACGGTGGCCTGATCCACGAGCTCGTCGAAGCGCGTATTGGAGAAGCCCGCGTTGTTCAGGTTGCTGTCGGAGGTCCACATCTGCAGAAAGGTGAGGGGATCCGCATAGTCGCCGATCCAGCTCAGCGTCGCCAGATCGTAGTCGGCCGTCTTCACGTAGTCGAAGTAGACGTCGTAGGAAACCGCATCAATGTTGACATCGACCTCAAGATTGGACTCCCAGGCCTCTTCGAGGAGCTCGGCGATCCGACGGTTGTCCTCGGTCTCCGGGATGGAGATGGTCACCGGCGGAATGCCTTCCCCGTCAGGGTAACCCGCCTCCTCGAGCAGCTCCAGCGCCTCGTCGACCTGCTGCTCCGTGATCGTCTCCACTTCGGGGTAGTTGGGGATCTCCGGCACCAGGGTCTGCGCCGGGGTGAAGTAGATCTCCGCGGTGCGCACCTCGCTCCAGGGGATGAGCCTGGCGAAGGCTTCACGGACCCGGGGATCGCTGCCGGGGAGCTCCGCCGTGGAGAAGTAGAAGTACGAGGTCGAGAACATGGGGTTGATGCTGAGGCCGAAGGGCCGCGCCACGTCGCGGAGGGACATGCCGCTCATGACCCAGTCAATGAGACCGTCGTTGAAGTCCCGGGTCACCGCTTCGTAGTCGTCCCGGAAGGTGAAACGGACCCGCGAAATGGCGACGTTGTCCCGGTCCCAGTAGAGCTCGTTCCGGGTGAGGATCATCTCCTCCTCGCCGCGGTCGGTGATGTAGTACGGGCCGTTGCCGAGAACGGTGTCCATCTCGCTCCAGTCATCCACCTCGAGCATCCGGGGATGCACCGGCACGAAGCTGTGGTGGCAGAGGATGTCCAGGAAGTGGCTTGCCGGTTCCGCCAGGCGGACCAGGAGCACGTTCTCGCTCTCGGCCTCGATTCCAACGCTCTCGGGATCGTCGTTCCGACCCGTCCGGTAGTCCCGGGCGCCCTCGATCACGTCGAAGAGGAAGCCGTATGACGACGGGCTGTCCGGCTCAATGTGCGCCATCCAGGTGTCCCGGAAGTGCTCCGCCGTGACGCGGTCGCCGTTCCAGTAGCGCGCGTCCGGGCGCAGGAAGAAGCGGTAGACCCGCCCGCCGGGATCAGCCTCCCAGCGCCGCGCCACCGCCGGAATGGGGTCCAGGGTGAGAGGGTGGTATGAGACGAGCCCTTCGTAGAGGGCGGTGAAGATCTGCCCCTCCGTGGAAGTGAAGCTGCGGATCGGGTTCAGCTCCAGCTCCGTCGGGAGAAGCGAGACGGTCAGCTCCTCCTCCGCTGCGAGGGAAAACACACCGACTGCGAGAAGGACAAGGATCACTGCGAGGCGTTTCATGGAACTCCCGGATCTCAGGGATTGTACTCCGTGTAGGGCAGGTTGCAGCTCTCGGCAACCGCCGGGTGCACACAACTGTGGTTCAGAATGTTGATCCCCTTCCTGATGGGCTCGTGGGTCCGGGCGGCCTCTTCCAGACCGAGGTCCGCAATGACCAGACCGTAATTCAAGGTAACGCTTGTAAGAGCCAGGGTCGATGAGTACGCCACCGCCCCGGGCATGTTGGCAACGCAGTAGTGGACCACGCCGTCCACCAGATAGATGGGTTCGTCGTGGGTGGTCGGCACGGAGGTATCCGAGCAGCCGCCCTGATCGATTGCGACATCCACCAGGACCGCGCCGGTCTTCATCATCTCAATGTGCTCTCTCTTTATGATTTTGGGCGCCGTGGCGCCGGGAAGGAGCACCGCCCCGATTATGATGTCCGCCTCCTGCAGGATCATCTCAATGTTGCTCTCCGTTGCGTAGAGCGTCGTGATGCGGCTGCCGAAGATGTCGTCCAGGTAGGCGAGCTTCCTGGCGTTGATGTCCAGAACCGTGACGTTGGCCCCGATCCCGGCGGCGATCTTGCAGGCGTTGGTTCCCACCACGCCGCCACCGATGATCCCCACGTTCCCCCGGGGAACGCCGGGAACGCCGCCCAGGAGAATGCCGCGGCCGCCGAACTCCTTCTCCAGGTACTTCGCCCCCTCCTGCACCGAGAGGCGCCCGGCGATCTCACTCATGGGGGTGAGGCAGGGAAGGCTCTTGTCCGGGAGCTCGATCGTCTCGTAGGCGACGGCGGAAACACCGCGCTCCATGAGCGCCCGGGCGAGCTCCGGCACCGCTGCGAGATGGAGGTAGGTGTAGAGGATCTGCCCCTCCCGGAAGTAGCCGTACTCCTCCGGCAGGGGCTCCTTCACCTTGACGATCATGTCCGCCCCGGAAAAGACATCCTCGGCGGTGTCGACGATCTTCGCGCCGTACTTCACGTACTCCTGGTCACTGTAGCCGGATCCGATGCCGGCGCCGCTCTGAACCGTGACGGAGTGGCCGTGGCTTATGAAGCTCCGCGCCCCGTGAGGGGTCACGGCGACGCGATACTCGTGCCGTTTGATTTCCTTTGGAACACCTATGCGCATGTGCTGAAAGCTCCTTGAGCAGATTGAGCGGAACAGCTCCTGGGGTTGTTGGCGCATGATACCACATGATCCGGAAAACGGTGAACTGAGACCCGCACCATGCCGATATACAAAGAGATGGCACGAGTACACAGTGCGTTTGTCATGGTTCTCTTTCTCGTTTCCGCGGCACTCCTCGGCGCCCAGAGTCCGGAGCTTGCCGGAGTCGACTTCAGCGACGCCTCGGTCTCTCTTGCGGGCCCGCGAGCCTTCTACATCCGCAACATTGCCACGCCGGAAGGGCGGTATGCAGTCCGCCTCTCCTCAGAGGGCGGCGAAACCTGGGAGGTCGTCGAGGTGTATCCGGAGGGTGACAACATCCTCCCGCAGGACGTCATCCTGGACGTCGCCACCGTACAGGTGACCGACGACGACGCCATTGAGATAGACGGCGTCTTTTTGGAGGACGATGTCTACAGCGTCCGACTCCGCCCGGTCGACGAGGGGTACGCTCTCGCCGACGGGATTCGCGCCGGCACGCTCAGCGACATAGACGAGGAGCGCGCGGGGCCCCTCATCGATCTGGTCGTGGAAGAGGTTGTGGCCACGGAGCTCGAGGATGCCCGGCAGCGCATTGAGGAGCTCCGGGCGGCCCGGGACGAGGCGCAGGCCAAGGCGCAGCGCCTCTCCGCACAGAACATGGGCCTGATCGAGGAGAACGAGGAGCTGAAGGCGGAGAACGTCTCTCTCAAGGAGACGCGGGACTCCCTTCAGCGGCAGGTCCGCGAGCTGAAGACGGAGAACAACGAGCTCCGCAGCGACATTGCCACTCTGCAGCGGGAGCTCGAAGAGGCCGCCGCGGGAGACGCCGGCACCGACGACGGCCCGACCGGGGACGCAGGTTCCGCGGGCACCGGGGTCGACGGCAACGGAACCGGCACTGCCGGTGCCGCGGGATCCGGCGTCGACGCGGCACAGGTTGAAGCCGCCCTTGCGGAGATCCGTACCCTTGCCGACGCGGCACAGAACATTGACGAGAGTCTGAACAGCATTGACCGGGCAATTCGGGGCCTGAGCGACCGCGTCTCCTCCAATCAGCAGGAGCTGCTTGACGCCATTGAGGCCGCTCAGGAGGGAATCGCCCGGGAGATCGACCGCGCCGTTGCGGCCGCGCAATCCGCCGCCGGGACCGACGGCACTGCCGACGACACTCGTGGCGCCGCTGCAGGCGACACCGCGGCGGATGCCCAGTCCGAGGGCGATCGAACGGAAGGGCGCACCGAAGATCGCGGCCCCGACGCCGAGACCGAGCAGACCATCCAGGAGCTCCGCAGTCGCATTGCCGACCTCCAGGAGCGGCAGGAGACGGTTCGGGAAGAGGTCCTCAGCGAGGTCATCGGCGGCCGCTACGTGGCCCTCATGTCGGAGAACCTCACGACGGAGCTCGCCGACGGCTTCGACGAGAACGGCGCCGCCCAGATCGGATCGTGGGCCGTTACGGACGGGTCACTGCTCCAGCGCGATCCCAATCAGTACTTCGCCAAGTACCTGGTCGAGGTGCCCCAGAGTCCGCGACGCACCATCTATCGCTTCACCGCCGCCAGCCTGGATGAGGGCTGGGTCGGTCTGGGCCTCCACATCTTCGTGAGCAACGTCGACAAGCGCGGTTACGGCCTCGGCGACTCCCTCCTCATCTGGTTCACCCGGGATCCCGCGGTCTACGGCACGGAGAACACCTTCCTCCAGGTCTACCGCTCCAGCGACGACGTCAACATGGGCCGCGTCGCCGGCGCCATGATCTCCGAGCCGATTGCCGACTCACTCGACGTAGCCATTCTCTACGAGCCGGACACCGGCTATCTCACCGTCTCGGTCAACGGCGAAGACAAGATCCGCTACCGAGCCTGGTTCGACATCACCCGGGGCGTCCAGATCGCCCTGCGCACCCTCGGCCGCGCCCGCTTCGACGAGTTCACGGTCCACACCGCGCCGGAGCGGTAGCCCGCCCGGCGGCGCGGCGCCCCTCAGACGTCGGCCCGCCCGGCGGCGCCCCTCAGACGTCGCCGTCCAGGCGCGCAACGGCGTCTGTCTCTACCGGCCGCCTCGTCCAACCGCCGCGTCGAACCGCCGCGGCTCCGACGTTACAACTCCCGCAACACCCCCGAGATCGCGTCCATTCCGCGGCGAACAGCCGCTTCTCCCGGCAAAAGTGAGACAATTAAGGACCGGTCGTCGTCGATGCCGTAGAGGTACCCCGGATGGAGGTGGACGCCCCGGCGCTCCAGCAACCGCAGGGCGAGCTCCTCGTCGGTGAGGGGCAGCCCCTTCGGCAGGCGAAGAGCCGCGTGAATGCCTCCGTCCGGCGGGACGACCTCGAGCTCCGGTGCACCGGCAACCGCTGCCAGAAGGGCCGCCCGCGCCGCGGACAGTCGTGTCAGGGCGGGCACCAGGTAGCGCCGTCGCTCCGGAATGGCCTGGGCCGCAACGTACTGCGCCGGACCGGAGGCGTTCAGGAACATGTCGTTCGCGATTTCGAGGGTGCGTACCATGCGGTCGCGCTCCGCCGGTGCCCCGGTAACAGCCATCCACCCGAGCTTGATGTCCGGCAGCGCCAGCAGCTTGGAGATTCCATTCAGGGTCACCGCCGGCACGTCCGGTGCCAGCGCTGCCGGCCGCGGCAGCGGAGCCGGGGTGTCCGGCGCCGCGGGCCGCGCCGCCGCGCCCGGCCCGTCCGCCCCGGCGCCCCCGGACGCCCCCTCGCCAACCGCCGCCGGCTCGCCCGGTGCGGCACTCCCCGGCCCGTCGACGTAGCGGTACTCGCTGAACACCTCGTCGCAGATCAACGGGATGCCGCGGTCGCCGCAAAGGGCCGTGACGGGCGTGAGTTCCTCCGCGGAGTAGACCCGGCCGGTGGGGTTGTTCGGAGAGATGATCACCAGGAAGCGCGTGCGCTCGTCGAGGTGCCGGGCCACCTCCTCGGCGTCGAGGGCGAAGCCGGCGTCGAAGTCCATGCGGTAGAACCGTGTCTCCAGGGCGTGGAAGTGCGCCAGATACTCGAAGAGGGGGTAGCCGGGCGCGGGCAGGACGACGTTGTCTCCCGGCTCGGCCAGGGCGCTGAAGAGGAGGTTGTACGCATCCGAGGTCGACGCGGTAACCACCAGGTGCTCTGGACCCACGGTGAGCCCGGCTTCGCGGTAGTATCCGGCAACGGCGTCGCGCACCTGCGTGCTCCCCTTCGGGTCCGGTCGGTAGTGCTGCTGCCCTGGATACGCCGCAAGGAGCTCGCTCAGATGATCCTGCGGATAGAAGAAGCCGCAGTTGTGAAAGTTGGTGTCAATGAGGTCCAGGACCTCACCGCCATCTTCACGGCGGCGCTGAAGCGCCTGCGTCAGTCGGTTGGTACTCATGGGTCTGCGTCCATGGGATCACGCCCTCACGGCTTCTTCGCGTCTTGACCGGGGGTGGGGCATCCCGTAGTTTAGCAGTATGAAACACCTTGCGCTAAGTGTCGTGCTCCTGCTCCTGGCAGTGGGTGCCCTCGCGGCAGAGGATGTCTTCGACTGGAGCACCGATCTTGATGCCGCACTGGAACAGGCGGCGGAGGAAGACAAAGCGGTCTTCGTCTACTTCGCCGGTACCGACTGGTGCGGCTGGTGTCACAGACTCATGGACGAGGTTCTCCACACGACGCCCTTTGAGGAGTACGCGGACGAGGCGCTGGTGCCGGTGCTCATCGATTTTCCCCGGGACCGAGAGCAGAGCGCCGGGAAGCGGGAGGCGAACAACGCCCTCGCCCGGGAGTACGAGATAGCCGGCTTCCCCAGGGTCTTTCTCCTCTCGCCCTCGGAAGAGGTCATTCTCGAGACGGGGTATCTTCCGGGAGGCCCCGCAAACTACATCAATCAGCTTCGCTCCGCAATTGCGAGCTACGAAGGGTAAGCAGCAGTCCGTGTCATCATCGTCCCAATTCTCTTCCTCCATCTCCACCACCCGGCGACGAGCCGACGAGCAGTACGACCGCGTCTACGCCGAGACGATCGATCAGCTCGAGTACCGTCTGGAGCGGGATGAGGGGTTCAATGCCCGGGAGCTCCGGGAGCAGCTGGAGGTCATGTACGTGCAGGAAGGCAACGACTGGCTGGGCCGCGGCATGGCGGAGTCGGTGAGCATGTCGGCGACCATTGCCGCCATGGAGGCGGTGCTGGCGCGACTCGAACGCGGAGGTGCCGGCCATGCGTGACATTCCGGTACCGCCGCGGTACGACTACCCGCCCGGCTACGGCGAGGTCCTGCCGATCGCGAACTACACACCCTGGAACGCGGACGAGGCGTTCCAGAAGGTGTGCCGCGCCGTCGCCGAGAACACCCAGGTGGACGTTGCCCGCTGCTACGAGCTCTGGACCTTGTTGCCCCAGACGGCGCACCTCCCCGGTACCGTCCTGGAGGTCGGCGTCTGGCGCGGCGGCACCGGCGCGCTCCTGGCGGCGCGGGCGGCGGCGCCGGCTCGGGGAGTCGGCGACGGGGGGTCGGTTGACGCCGGCGCCGGGCACGACCGCACCGGAGCGAGAGACCTCGTCGCGGCGGAGGGCCGCGGCGCCGCAGGGAGAAGCGAAGAGGCCTCCGCAGACGACCAGCAAACCGGCAACCCCCGCGTCGACATGGACAACCACCGCACCGTCTACCTGGCCGACACCTTCCGCGGCGTCGTGAAGGCGGGGCCGAAGGACGACTACTACAGAGGCGGCGAGCACGCCGACGCGAGCGCCGCCATGGTGAGCGCCCTGGTTTCCTCCCTCAGCCTGGACAACGTCCGCATTCTCGAAGGAGTCTTTCCTGAAGACACCGCCGACCAGATCGCCGACGAGATGGTGCGCTTCTGCCACATTGACGTTGACGTCTACCAGTCGGCCAAAGATGTGCTGGACTGGGTCTGGCCCCGCATGCCCGTCGGGGGCATTGTTGTGTACGATGATTACGGCTTCTACGGCTGTGAGGGTGTCACCGCTCTCGGCAATGAGGACTTCGAAAAGCGTGATCGGGTCATGATCCACAACCTGAACGGCCACGGCGTCCTCGTGAAGACTCAGCCGGAGGCGCGCTGAGACCGGCGGCGTACGGCCGCTCGCGCGGCGCGAGCTTTGCCCGCGTCCCGCTGCGCCGACCCCTTCCTCACTTCGCCGCGGAGTTAGTCGGTCCGGAACCGACAAAACGCTTGATCAAGGCGTTCGCGGTCGGTACATTTGGCATTCACACCTGACAGCGGAGGAACATCATCAATCGCGTCGCTATTGTCGTGCTTATCACGGCGCTCTTCGGCTACAGCCGCGCCGTCGAGCCGATCGATCTCACATCTCAAGGTCCCTCCGAGAGCTACGAGTTCACCTGGGAAGAGGCGTCGTACGTACGGAAGGAGCCGCAGAGCTACCCGAACGTCGCCAATATTCTGGACGGTTCCAAGCCCATTCTCGCCCTCTACCGGGAAGACCTCACGCACGACCACGTAGAGGAGTTCTTCGTCAATCTCACCGGCAGCGAAGAGATCGCGCTGCCCATTCTCTACCACGCGGACCGCAACGACCTCTCCCTTTCGCTGGTCTTCTCCCTCAGTTGGGTGGAGAGCCGCTTCTCCCCCACGGCAATTAATCGAAACTCCAACTCGATCGATCGCGGCCTCTTCCAGCTCAACAGCCGCAGCTTTCCCCACCTCTCTGAACTGGACTTCTTCGACCCCGAGGTCAACGCCAGTCACGGCACCGACTACCTTCGATACTCCCTCCGGCACGGCAGCGACGAGGAAACCGCGCTTGCGGTGTACAACGCCGGGTTGAGCCGGGTGCGCCGACGGCAGATCCCGAGTAGCACGCTCGTGTACATTGATCGGATCATGCGGTATAAGGCATCGTTGGAGTATCACTTCGATCAGCACATACGCGCGAACTTTCCCATGCCGACGGAGGGAACGCGCGTCGGGGGGCTGTTTAATGGTAGTCGTTCTTGAGCACACGGTAACGGAAGAGCAGAAGAACGAGATCCGCTCCTTCCTCAGCGGTCGCGGTTTCAAGGTCCGCGAGATCCAGGGGGAAGAGGAGACGATCTTCGGCGCCGTGGGCAGTTCCCGCATCGATCTGCGCGAGGTGGAGATTCTCCCGGGGGTTCTCCGGGTCATCCCCATCTCCAAGCCCTACAAGCTCGCATCCCGGGAGTTCAAGAAGGCCGACACCCTTGCCCAGGTCGGGCCGTTGCGCATCGGTTCGGGGCGGATCGCCGTCATTGCCGGCCCCTGCGCCGTCGAGAGTCGCGAACAGATCATGGAGTGCGCCCATCGCGTCCGGGAGTCCGGGGCGGTCATGCTTCGCGGCGGCGCCTTCAAGCCCCGGACCTCTCCCTACGCCTTCCAGGGTCTCGGGGAGAAGGGCCTCGAGTACCTCAAGGAGGCGGGGGAAGCCACGGGAATGCCCGTAGTCAGTGAGATCGTCTCGCCCTCCCTTGTCGATGCCATGCGCGACCTGGTCGATGTCTTCCAGATCGGCGCGCGAAACATGCAGAACTTCGAGCTCCTCAAGACCGTCGGTGCCTCCGGGGTGCCGGCGCTTCTGAAGCGGGGCCTCTCCGCGACCATTGAGGAGTGGCTCATGGCGGCGGAGTATCTCCTGGCGCACGGCGCGGAAGACGTCATTCTCTGCGAGCGGGGAATTCGCACCTTCGAGACCTACACCCGGAACAGCCTGGATATCTCATCGATCCCGGTCGTGAAGAAGCTTTCGCATCTGCCGGTCATCGTGGATCCCAGTCACGCCACGGGCATTCGCGAGAAGGTCATGCCGGTCGGTCTGGGAGCCATTGCCGCCGGGGCGGATGGTCTCATTGTCGAGGTGCATCCCGATCCCGACCGCGCCCTCTCCGACGGTCCGCAGAGCCTCTATCCGGAGCAGTTCGAGCGGCTCATGCGTGACGTGGAGGCTCTCGCGCCGGTCGTCGAGAAAGAGGTGCTCCGGCTGCCGGTACGCCGCGCCGGTGCCGCCACCGGCGTAGCGACCACCGGTGCCGGCGCGGCCGGCCCGGGCACCGCGGGCCCCGGCACCGCCGCGCGGGAGGCTGCGCTTCCGGGGCAACCCCGGGAGGCGGTGGGAAAGCTCGCAGTTGCCTTCCAGGGGGAGCGCGGCGCCTACAGCGAGATGGCGCTGAAGCGGTACTTCCAGAACGCCGAGGTGGAGGCGCGGGCGCACCGCACTTTCCGGGAGGCCTTCGAGGCGGTCCTGCAGGGGGTTGCCGACTATGGGATCGTACCCCTGGAGAACTCCCTGTCCGGGTCAATTCACGAGAACTACGACCTCTTCCTGCAGTTTCCCGACATCAGCATTGCCGGGGAGATCTCCATCCGGATCATCCACAGCCTCATTGCCAGAGAAGGAACGAGCCTGTCGGAGATCCGGCGCGTCTTCTCGCACCCCCAGGGCCTTGCGCAGTGTGCCGGCTTCCTGGCGGAGCACCCTGAGTGGCAGCAGATCCCCTACTACGATACCGCCGGTTCCGTGGCCCACGTCGCCCAGGTTGAAGATCGCGACGTCGCCGCAATCGCCAACTCCGAGGCTGCCACGACGTACGGCCTCTCGGTGCTCAAAGAGGGTATTGAAGGGAACCCGCAGAACTACACGCGCTTCGCCATCCTGGCGCGCAGCGAGAACGCCACCGTGGAGAAGCCGGACAAGGCTTCGGTGGTCTTTGCGACGCCGGACCGGCCCGGGGCGCTCCTGCAGTGCATGGACATCTTCTCCTCCCACGAGATCAACCTCACCAAGATCGAGTCGCGCCCGATCCTCGGGAAGCCCTGGGAGTACATGTTCTACCTGGACATGGATCTGCGCGACCGCGCCGGGTTCTTCGACACGGTCATCGAGGAGCTCGGGGAACACACCGACCAGCTCAGAATCCTGGGCCGCTACCGGAAGGCCTGAAGCGCCGCGCCCGGCTCCGCGCCCGGCTGCCGTGCCATCCAACCCGCGCCCAACCGCAGGTGCGCCGCACCCCCGCGCACTACCGCGGCCCGGGCTACTCCTGCTCCTTGATGCCGAGCTTCTTGAACTGTTCCTGTTCCTCTTTCTTCGCGACGTAGGAGTGCTTCTTCTTGTTGGCGCGAGAGATTGTTTCCTTCAGCGCCGCGAGCTCGGTGTTGATGCCCTGGAGACTGTTCCGCTGATCCCGCGGCGTCTCCGAACGGATGTGCGTGTCCAGGCTTTCGAGCTGCCGATGCGCCACGAGGAGCTCCTCCAGGTGCTTCTGCAGGAAGGCGAAGAGCTGGTCCTCCGAGGCGTTTTCCAGCTTCCGACTGGCGTTGCTCATCTTGTTGAGGAGCGCCCCGTAGAGGCGCGCCTTCTTGAGAATGCTCTCCCGGAATGAATCGAAGTCAATGCGCTCGGTGTGAGCGGTGGAGGTGGACTCGTCGAGGTACTCCACATCGAAGACACGAGTCGGCCGCTCGCGGTTCACCAGACGGTCTATCCACTCGCGGAAGCGCTCGCCAAAGCTCTTGCGGCGGTTCTCCAGGGCGACGACGTTCTCGGTGATCTTCTCCATGGTTTGCTCGAGATTCCGGCTGACCCCGGCCATTGCACGGATCCCGTCCATGAGCATGGGTCGCAGCTCATCCCGATTTGACTGCTTCTTCTGCTTCTGATCCTTGACTTCAAGCGATGAGAGGACCTGCTCACGCAGCGTCGCGCCGTCGGGTCCGTAGTCCTCGTCAACGACTTCCGCAGCGAGCTCGGGAAAGAAGGGGGACTCAGCGTTCCTGGCGCCGTAGGCCTTCTTGACCGCGCGCAGGCTCGGTTCCTTGTTCTCGTAGGCGTTGCGCGGATTGAGTCCGGCCTCCGGAATCACCTCTTCCCGCAGATAGAGCTTGTACTCCTCCCGCTTGAACTCGGCGATCTGCTTCATCAGCTTCAGGATGGTCTGCTGCGTCCTGGTGAGCTGCTCCACGGAGTCCTTGAGCAGATTCACCGACAGAGGATCCGCCTCCGCCCTGAGCTTTCCGGCGAACTCCGCAACGGTTCGCGTCGTGTACTTCGGTGACGCTTCGCTGAGGTTGTTCCACTTGATGTAGTTTGCCAGACCTACCAGATTCTTCACCCGGCGCAGGTCAATGTGGTCCAGGCTGAACTCGAAGTAGTTGGTCAGGTAGTCGAGCTGATTGTCGAAGGCCGAGAGACGCACGCTCATCTCGTGATCCCGCTCGGAGTCCATGAAGGGATCGTCCGAGGGTGGTTGCACCTCGGCGACCTTCTGATCGCTCTTGTACGGGTCTTCCTCGACGAGCCCCTTGCGCTGCAGGATGTTGAACAGGCCCTGGTAGGTGGTGTGAAAGGTCCGAAATGCCTCCTTCAGCTGAGGGAGCACCTTGTCGGTAAGGTATTCACGCCGTTTCTCCAGCGCCTCGGCCAGTTGCTCCGTATAGCCGGCATCTTCGCTCATGGTCTGCAATTATGGTACATATCACCGTGAGCTGACAACGCGCCCCCAACCGGAGCCCCCATGGCACACGCAACGCCCTTTCCGCCGGCACAACTGGTCCTCCCCGTGCTCATTGCCGACTTCGACCGGAAGATCTGTGCCGATGTCGACGCCCACCTCACCACGGCCTTCGGTCCGGTGGAGCGCATCGGCGAGCCCCTGGCGTTCTCTTTCACGGACTACTACGCGGAGGAGATGGGCCGGGAGCTGACGCGGGTCTTCTTCGTGGCGCGCGATCTGGTTGCACCAGACGTGCTTGCCGACGCCAAGGTCCGGACGAACGCCATTGAAGCGCGGTTCACCCGCGACGGAGGCCGGAGCGTTAACATCGACCCTGGACTTCTCTTACCAGGGCGCTTCATTCTGGCGACGACCAAGGATGCCGCCCACCGGATTCCTCTGGCAGGGGGGATCTACGGCGAGATCACGCTTCTCTACGGCAAGGGGGACTTTCGGCCGCTTCCCTGGACCTACCCGGACTTTCAGAGCGACGAGTACCGGGCCATTCTACGCACCATCCGGGCGCGCTACGTGACTGAGTTGCGGCGACGGGAGTAAGGCGGCGGCAAGCGCCCCGTTGAAGCGGTGGGCGCGTCGTCGCCGTAGTCCTGGGTGATGGAACGATCCAAAGCTGCGGCACGCCCGCTTGCGGCACGCGCGCGTGCGGCACCGGCGCGTGCGGCCCCGGCTCTTGCGGCACTGTGCGCTGCCGCGCTTACTGGATGTGAGCTCCTCGCAACGGACGCGGCTGTGGTGGTCCGGGCACCGCCGGTCCCGCACTCCTGGGAGGCCCTTGCCGACCGCGTTGTCGTCGACCTGACGGTGACCAGCGCAGAACAGGGTGTCCGACGGGAGATCCCGGGGCTGGCCCCCGGCGCCGAGACGGCGCTTCGCCTTCCGAAAGAGACGGTCTCCCTCATTACCGCGACCTTTCGCGTCCCCGCCGGCGCCGACGGCACCGGAACCGATCGCGCCTTCCGATCCGCGCCGGCGGGAGCGGTGGTGCCGCATCACCTGGCGGCCGCTCCCGGCGACGCCGACACTGAAGCCGGCACCGGCACCGCCCGCGGTGGGCAGGGCGGGCACGGGAGTCACGGAGGGCACGGAGGCCACGGAGGAACCGTGGAGCCGCGCCTACGATGGGGCCGGCCCGTTTCCGTGCTGCGCCGCGCCGCAGATGCGGGTCTGGATCTCTCGCGCTTCAACGTGGGGCGCTTCCTCGATCGCTGCCGGGAGGTGGCGGACGGGCAACCCTGGGCGATCGCGGAGGAGCCGATTCTCGATACGCTCCGGGAGGGGCGCTTCCGGGAGACCGCGATCCGTCTTGCAGCGCTGCACACCGTTGACGTGGCGGCGCCGCCGGGGCGGTGGGTTCCCGCAAATCCAGCTCTTCCGTCGGTTTCAGTCGAACCCGGCGCCGCTCCAGATGGGGACGACCCGGGCGCGTTGCTGCCCGGCCGGCCGGTGCCGGCCGGCATCTACCGCTTCCTGGAGGCGGGGTCCGGCGAGGCGCTTCACATCTACGTTGACGGGGAAGGTGAGGTGCTGAGCTTGCGCGTCCCGCCGTGACGGGGTGCAGGGCAGGTGGCGGGGGGAGGGCGGTGCGGCGGCCCCGCCCGGGCCGGCGAGCCGGCCCTTCAG